>NZ_LT629794.1:603333-905000 GCF_900106075.1 Polaribacter sp. Hel1_33_78 | reverse complement strand
CAACCCATAGGGCAGTCTTCCTGCACGCGGCATGGCTGGGTCAGAGTTGCCTCCATTGCCCAATATTCCTCACTGCTGCCTCCCGTAGGAGTCTGGTCCGTGTCTCAGTACCAGTGTGGGGGATCCCCCTCTCAGGGCCCCTACCTATCGAAGTCTTGGTAAGCCGTTACCTTACCAACTAACTAATAGGACGCATAGCCATCTTTTACCGATAAATCTTTAATTAAAACTCGATGCCAAGTCTCAATACTATAAGGTATTAATCTTCATTTCTAAAGGCTATCCCTCTGTAAAAGGTAGGTTCTATACGCGTTACGCACCCGTGCGCCGGTCGTCATCTGTAGCAAGCTACAATGTTACCCCTCGACTTGCATGTGTTAAGCCTGCCGCTAGCGTTCATCCTGAGCCAGGATCAAACTCTTCATTGTATATTTTAAATAATATGAATGAATAAGTTTCAAAAGAATTTGTCTAAATTTAATTAAACATGGTTATTCTACTCTTTGTTTACGCTGTCAATTTCAATATTTTCAATGAACTTCTAGAATAATAATCTCATGCATTTAAAACAATCATTATAAATCCTATCTTGTAGAAATACTAGAATCGAACTAGTAGACTTTTTATCAAAATCCTTACCAAAATCTCTGTAATCTTTTTGCCGTATTTGTTAGCGGGTGCAAATATATAAACTATTTCTATTCCAACAAGAAAAAAAATACTTTTTTTTAAACCCCTTTAAAACTAAAAAAACTGAACGTAGCTGCCGAAAATTTCGGACTGCAAACATACAACGTTTTTTAATCATAAACCAAATAAAAATAAACCTTATTTTTAATAAAATCTAAACAACCTTATCAAAATTAAAACCCAATCTAATCCTACAATACAACAACTCAATGAACATCACCAACAAAACAAAATCCCCGTTAGCGGGTGCAAATATACACCCTCTTTCTAATCTCACAACTATTTATTAATACTTTATCCAAAATTATCATAACAAAAAACGTAAATACATTGTATTGAAGTATTTAGAATCTAATCCTTTTTAAAACTTTTCAATTTTTTTAACAAATAATCAGAAATAACCAAGTGTTTAAAAGAAATACATAGCAGTTCTATCATTCTCCATCATTAATTTTTTTAGAAAAAAACTTAAAATTATGACCCAAAAAGAAATCTAATATTAAAGAGTGGAAATTCTTTAAAACTCTTTTATTATTTGTTAAAATGCAGTGTTACGGATTGAAATGGCATCCTTTTTTGAAGAATTGAAAAAAAGATAGAATGTAAAGCCCGACCTTTTTTCTAGGTAAATCTTATTTTCAATGCTAATAGACTGCTAAAAAAAGGGAATACAAAAAGAAAAAAGAGAATAGGATTTAATAAGTAGAAATATCTATTGTGTAAAAAATTGTTTTCTAATATATTTGTGCCCTCAAATAGGCTATACTAAATGATTAAAATTACTTTACCTGACGGAACTATTAAGGAGTTTGCTAAAAACAGTACTCCGATGGATGTTGCAAAAAGCATTAGTGAAGGGTTTGCTAGAAACGTAATCTCAGCAAACTTTAATGACACAACACTTGAGACCACTACTCCATTAACCACTGATGGTTCATTAATTTTATATACGTTTAAAGATGATGGCGGTAAGAAAGCATTCTGGCATTCTTCTGCGCATGTTTTAGCCGAAGCTATTTTAAGTTTTTACCCGAAAGCTAAATTAACCATTGGACCTGCCATTGACAACGGTTTTTACTATGATGTAGATTTAGGAGAGAATGTAATTTCTGATAAAGATTTCAAAAAATTAGAAAGTAAATTTTTAGAGATTGCTCGCGGAAAACATGAGTTTTCTTTACGACCAGTTTCTAAAGCAGATGCTTTAACATTATATAAGGAAGAGAACAACCAGTATAAAGTTGAATTAATTGAAAATTTAACGGATGGAGATATTACTTTTTGTGACCATAGTAACTTTACTGATTTATGTAGAGGAGGGCACATACCAAACACTGGAATTATAAAAGCTATTAAAATAATGAGTGTTGCCGGTGCTTATTGGCGAGGTGATGAAAATAATAATCAATTAACTCGTGTTTATGGAATTAGTTTTCCAAAGCAAAAGATGCTAACTGAATATTTAGAGCTATTAGAAGAAGCAAAAAAACGTGATCACCGAAAACTTGGAAGAGAATTAGAATTATTTACATTTTCTCAAAAAGTAGGTGCTGGTTTGCCTTTATGGTTGCCAAAAGGAGCTGCTTTAAGAGGACGTTTAGAAGATTTCTTAAAGAGAGCTCAGAAAAAAGCAGGTTATGAGATGGTGATGACACCACATATTGGTCAGAAAGAATTGTATGTTACTTCTGGACATTACGAAAAATACGGTGCCGATAGTTTTCAATCAATAAAGACTCCTAAGATGGATGAAGAGTTTTTATTAAAACCTATGAACTGTCCACATCACTGTGAAGTTTATAACTTTAAACCGTATTCTTATAAAGATTTACCCAAACGTTTTGCAGAATTTGGTACTGTATACAGATATGAGCAAAGCGGAGAGTTACATGGATTAACTCGCGTTAGGGGATTTACACAAGATGATGCTCATATTTTCTGTACACCAGAACAATTAGATCAAGAATTTAAAGACGTAATCGATTTAGTATTGTATGTTTTTGGTTCGTTAGGTTTTGAGGATTTTACTGCTCAAGTTTCTGTAAGAGATAAAAGTAACCCCGACAAATACATAGGTGATGTTGAAACTTGGGAAATAGCTGAAAATGCCATTATAAGTGCAGCGACAGATAAAGGCTTAGACTTTGTAATTGAAGAAGGTGAAGCTGCCTTTTATGGTCCTAAATTAGACTTTATGGTAAAAGATGCTTTAGGCAGAAGTTGGCAACTTGGAACGATTCAAGTTGATTATAATCTACCAAAACGTTTTGATTTAACCTACAAAGGGGCAGATAATCAATTACACAGACCCGTAATGATTCACAGAGCACCATTTGGCTCCATGGAGCGTTTTATCGCAGTACTACTAGAACATACGGGGGGTAACTTCCCTCTTTGGTTAACTCCAGATCAAGTTATCTTGCTGCCAATCAGTGATAAATATCAAAAATATTCAGAAAAAGTTTTAGAATCGTTAGAAAATTCCGAAATTCGCGCCCTCGTAGATAACCGAAATGAAAAAACTGGTCGCAAGATTAGAGATGCAGAAGTAAACAAGACACCATTTATGGTAATTGTTGGTGAGAAAGAAGAGCAAGACGGAACGGTTTCTGTTAGACGACATGGCCAAGGAGATATAGGATCATTTACAATTGAAGAATTTATTTCGTTAATTAAAACTGAAGAAAGCAAAACATTGAAGAAATTTTAATTAATTTTGAATTTCATCAAAAAGAATAAAAGGTTGTAAAACAGCCATAAGTTAAACTTAAAATTTATAAGTCATAGCAATACGTAGAAGCAGGTCGAGAAGGCCGTTAAGAGTAATCAAAGAAGATCAACATAGGATTAATGAAAAAATAAAATATGTTGACGAAGTTCGTCTTGTGGGCGAAAATGTTGAAGTTGGTGTGTATCCTTTGGACAAAGCCAAAGAATTAGCCAATGAACAGGAATTGGATTTGGTAGAGATTTCTCCAAAGGCGAAACCACCTGTTTGTAAAATTATTGATTATAAGAAGTTTTTGTATGAACAAAAGAAACGTGAAAAATCTTTAAAATCTAAAGCTACCAAAGTTACGATTAAAGAAATACGTTTTGGACCTCAGACTGATGAACATGATTATGAATTCAAAAAGAAACATGCCCTAAAGTTTTTACAAGAGGGTGCAAAATTAAAAGCTTTTGTATTCTTTAAAGGACGTTCTATTATTTTTAAAGAACAAGGTCAAATTTTATTACTAAAATTAGCACAAGAATTAGAAGAGTATGGTAAAGTAGAGCAATTACCAAAATTAGAAGGTAAACGAATGATTATGTTTATTGCTCCAAAAAAAGTAAAATAAAAATCTTATAAGCAAGATAAAAACGAAGGAGAGATGCCTAAAATGAAAACCAAATCTAGCGCCAAAAAACGATTTAAAGTTACTGGTACTGGTAAAATCAAAAGAAAGCACGCGTTCAAAAGTCACATTCTAACGAAGAAGTCTAAAAAACGTAAATTAAAGTTAACTCATGATACTTTAGTACACAAGTCTGATGAGTCTAACATTAAGCAACAGTTAAACTTAAAGTAAGTTTAATAAGGGAATTTAATTATTAACCATGGAGCTAGGCCAAAATAAAAAGTATTCCGAAACGAATCGCCTACTACAAAAAACATTGAAATTATGCCAAGATCAGTAAATTCAGTAGCCTCAAGAAAAAGAAGAAAAAAAATCTTGAAGGCAGCAAAAGGTTACTTCGGACGTAGAAAAAACGTTTATACAGTAGCAAAAAATGCGGTTGAAAAAGGTATGCTTTATGCATATAGAGACCGTAAGAACAATAAGAGAAACTTCCGTTCTTTATGGATTGTGCGTATTAACGCTGCAGCTCGTTTACACGGAATGTCTTACTCTCAGTTTATGGGAAAAGTGAAAGCTAATAATATCGAATTAAACCGAAAGGTTTTAGCTGATTTAGCTGTAAACAACCCAAACGCTTTTAAGGCAGTTGTAGAGAAAATTAAATAAATAATAATACTTGCTTATATTTAAAAACCCAAACTTTTTGTTTGGGTTTTTTTCATAAATTTACATTATCAAAAAAGTATACAGATGAAATTTAAAATGTTATTTATTCTTTTTATTATAAACGCTTTTTCCTCTTTCTCACAAGAAGTTAGAGTAGAAGATTACTCAATAAAAGGTCAGTTTGATAAAGTCTACAGAACATCAACTACGTTTAGACCTCCTGGTACCGGTAAAAAATATAAAGTAATAGACATAGTTAAATTTCAGAAAATAAAAGAAAATGTTTTAGACTCTTTAAAAAACTCAAAAAAAATAATTTCTGAAAAAGAAAATTTATTAAACACGGAAAGAGAAAACATTCAAAAACTTAATACCTCTTTTAATAAAACTAAATTAGATTTAACTGTTGCTCTGCAAAAAGAAAACTCAATTTCCTTATTTGGGGCACAATTAAATAAAATAACTTACAACATAATTTTATGGTTTATCATTACGGCCTTAACCCTCTGTTTAATTTTCTTCGTTTTTAAATTTTCTAAAAGCAATGTGCTAACAAAAAAAGCTCAAGAAAACTTGAACTATGTTGAGGAAGAATTTGATAGTCATAAGAAAAAATCAATTGAAAGAGAACAAAAACTGCGAAGGCAATTACAAGATGAAATCAATAAGCACAGGAATGCTTAATACCTAACTTTTTATAATTACAATATTTCTAACAGAAGACAAAGAATACTGATTTATTGCCATTATTTGTCTTTTCTATTATGTTAATATTATCATACTGATAAAAATAATATTCTAAGAGAAACCTTCCTCGTTATTTTGTTGGTTTGGTTACAATTTACTACTTTAATGGACTATTAAGCCAAAACAAATTAACATCACAAAATTACTTATGAAAACCCTTTTTTATACTAGAGAATTCCCTCCTTATGTTTACGGTGGAGCGGGGGTTCACGTAGAATACCTTGCAACTGAATTATCTAAATTAATGAATGTAGATGTTCGGTGTTTTGGGGATCAAAATTCTAAAAAAGGAAGTTTAACGGTGAAAGGTTTTCCTTTTGATAACCCTATTTTTGATAATTCAAATGATCAATTAAAAGCTGTATTTAAAACTCTTAGTACTGGGCTTCATATGAACGCAGATGCAATTGATGCAGATATTGTGCATTGTCATACTTGGTATGCTCATTTCGCAGGTATTATTGCTAAACTTTGTTATGGTATTCCTTTAGTCATTACAACCCACTCGTTAGAGCCGCTAAGACCATGGAAAAGGGAACAACTAGGGCGTGGATATGATGCTTCCTCTTGGATAGAAAAGACAGCAATTGAAATGGCAGATGCATTAATTGCGGTTTCTGAGGAAACGAAAGAAGATGTATTAAAACATTTTAATGTTGACGAAAGCAAAGTAAAAGTGATTTATAATGGAATCAATCTTCAAGAATACGTTACTACTTCAGAAACTTCTACCTTAGATGAATATGGAATAGATAAAGACACCCCTTATGTACTATTTGTAGGAAGAATTACAAGACAAAAAGGAATTATTCATTTAGTAAATGCCATAAAATATATAAATCCAGACACTCAGATAGTTCTCTGCGCGGGTGCACCAGACACCCCAGAAATTGGAAAAGAAATGGAGGATGCTGTTAATGAGGTTAAAAAAAGCCGTAAGAATGTAATCTGGATTGATAAAATGTTATCAAAAAAAGAAATCATTCAATTATATTCTCATGCTGACGTATTTTGTTGCCCATCAATTTATGAACCTTTTGGCATTATAAATATTGAAGCTATGGCTTGTAAAACAGCAGTTGTTGCAAGTGCCGTTGGAGGAATAAAAGAGGTTGTTGTTCATGGAGAAACAGGTTTTTTAATTCCTGTAGAGCAGCAAAAATCCGCTCCTTTTGAGCCGATAAATCCAGATAAATTTGCTAAAGATTTGGCAAATGGTGTGAATAGCGTAATTAGTAATCCTTCATTAAGAAACTCTATGGCTAAAAAAGGTCGCAAAAGAGTTGAAGATTATTTTGATTGGATAGCAATAGCAAAACAAGTAGAAGAATTATATAAATCAATAAAAAAATAAGGCAATGATAAATGATAAAGTATTAGGAATTATTCTAGGTGGAGGCCAAGGGTCAAGATTATATCCATTAACTAAAGACAGATCTAAACCTGCTGTGCCTATTGCAGGAAAATATAGATTAGTTGATATTCCTATTTCTAATTGTATCAATTCTGATATCAAAAGAATGTATGTATTAACTCAATTTAATTCTGCTTCTTTAAATGCCCATATTAAAAATACCTATCACTTTAGTTTTTTTAGCTCTGCTTTTGTAGATGTTTTAGCGGCAGAACAAACTATTCATAGTGATAAATGGTTTCAAGGAACTGCAGATGCAGTAAGACAAAGCATGCATCACTTTTTAGCAAATGATTTTGAGTATGCTTTAATTCTTTCTGGTGATCAATTATATCAAATGGATTTTAATGATATGATTCAGAAACACGAAGAAAGTGGCGCAGAAATATCAATAGCTACCTATCCTGTTAACGCAAAAGATGCTACTCAGTTTGGGCTATTAAAAACAAATGAAGAAAATGTAATTACTTCGTTTATCGAAAAACCGGGTACTGAATTGTTACCAAACTGGACATCGGACGTTGGTGATGAGATGAAATCTCAGGGTAGAGATTACCTTGCCTCTATGGGTATATATATATTTAACAGAGATTTGTTAATTAAATTAATGGACAACCCTGATACAAATGATTTTGGAAAAGAAATTATTCCACAAGCTATTGCAAAACACAAAACACTGAGCTATCAGTATGAAGGTTATTGGACAGATATTGGAAATATAGACTCTTTCTTTGAAGCCAATTTAGGATTAACAGATGATGTTCCTCAATTTAATTTATATGATAATAAAGGAATTTATACAAGAGCCAGGGTACTCCCTACTTCTAAAATATCCGGAACTATTTTAAATAAAGCCGTTATAGGTGATGGATGTTTAATTCACGCAGAAAAAATAGAAAGGTCTGTTATTGGAATTAGATCAAGAATTGGTAAAAATTCTTTAATTTCTAATACCTACATGATGGGTAATGATTCTTATGAATCTTTAGAGCAAATTTCAAAAAATAATATTGAAATTGTAATGGGAATTGGTAATAGATGCTATATTCATAACTGTATCGTAGATAAAAATTGTAGAATTGGAGATGACGTAAGAATTAATGGTGGAACTCATATAGAAAATATAGAAACAGATTCTTATATGGTGAAAGACGGAATTGTAGTAATTAAAAAAGATGCTACTATCCCGGTTGGAACTATTATCGGATAAAACATTTTTTTACTTTTTTATTATAAAAACTTAAACAAATTAATGCAAAATCAAAGTAGAATTGTCATAGAAAATATTACTCCACAAATAAATAATGGAAAAGTATTTATAAAACGCGTTGTTGACGAAATTGTAAATGTAACTGCAGATGTTTTAGTTGACGGACATGATGTTCTTCAAGCTAATTTATTATTCAAGCACGAAACGGATAAAAATTGGTCAGAAGTTAGAATGTCCCCAACCTTTAATGATGAATATACTGCTAGTTTTCATACACCAAAACAAGGATTTTATTTTTATAAAGTCGAAGGATGGGTAGATTATGCTTTAAATTGGCAACATGGTTTAGAACGGAAAATTGATGATTATCAGCATGTAAGTTCAGAACTTTTAGAAGGAGCAGAACTACTATCTGTAATTAGTGAAAAAATATCTTCAAACGAAAAAGATTATTTACTTCATTTAATATTTATTTTTAAGAATAATAAAACGTATGCAGAAGCGATTAAAGAAGCTGTTTCTGAGAAGTTAACATCCATTTTAAAGCAATATCCAGAGAAAGTATTAATTGAAACTTGTCAAACATATCAAGTTTATGTAGATAGAAAAAAGGCAAGGTTTAGCACTTGGTATGAATTTTTCCCGCGTTCAGCTTCCGAGCAAGAAGGAGTGCATGGTACCTTTAATGACTGTCATAGACTACTTCCAAGAGTTGCACAAATGGGGTTTGACACCTTATACTTCCCTCCTATTCATCCAATTGGAGAAGTAAATAGAAAAGGCAAAAATAATACTACTGTTGCACAAGATGGAGATGTTGGCTCTACTTGGGGAATTGGCTCTAAACATGGAGGTCACAAAGATTTACATCCGGAGCTAGGTTCTTTGGAAGACTTTAAAAACTTAGTTTCAAAAGCAAAAGAATTAGAAATTGAAGTTGCTATGGACTATGCATTGCAGGCAGCACCTGATCATCCTTGGGTTAAAGAACATCCAGATTGGTTTAAATGGAGACCAGATGGAACTGTGCAGTATGCAGAAAATCCACCAAAAAAATATCAAGATATTCTCCCCATTTATTGGGAAAGTAAAGATTTTAAAAATCTATGGAAAGAATGTTTAGATACCTTATTGTTTTGGATTGATTGTGGACTTAATATTTTCAGAGTTGATAACCCACATACAAAACCTTACTATTTTTGGGGCTGGATTATTGCCGAAGTAAAGAAAAAACATCCAGATGTATTATTTTTAGCAGAAGCTTTTACCAAACCGAAAGTAATGCAACAATTAGGGAAGCAAGGCTATACACAATCTTATACTTATTTTACTTGGAGAGAGTCGAAACATGAATTGATCGAATACATGAATGAGCTTACCAAAACAGATCAAAAAGAATATATGAGACCAAATTTCTGGCCAAATACACCAGATATTAATCCATTTCATTTACAAGGAGCTCCAGAAAGTAAATATTTACAGCGCTATGCTTTGGCGGCAACATTAAGTTCTAATATAGGTATTTATGGACCCGTTTTTGAGCAGATGATTAGTGACCCTATTCCTGGAAAGGAAGAATATTATATGTCAGAAAAATTTCAACTTTGTCATTATGATTGGTTTAAAGAAAATAAAGTAACTACTTTAATTTCTAGAATTAACAACATTAGAAAAGAAAACGAGTCTTACCAACAAACAAATAATATTCAATTTTTAGAAACTGGTAACGATCAAATCATAGCATTCTATAAATGGAATGATACTAGAACTAATGAAACATTAACAATTATAAGTTTAGACGCTTATAATGCACAAACTGGTTCTGTACAATTACCACTTCATGAATTGAAATTAAATCATGGTCAAAAAATAGAAGTTGAAGATTTGGTGACAAGAAATTGCTATAATTGGTATAATGAATGGAATTATGTAGAATTACATGCAACCTTGCCGTTTCATATTTTTAAAATTAACAAGTAAAACATAAAATATTTCTATTAAAATAATTTAGAAAATGTTTTGACCTTATAACTATGGCACAAACAAAAATACACAGTCTTTTTACAGAATTTGATATCCATCTTTTTCAGGCAGGAAAACACTATCGTCTCTACGAAAAATTTGGATCACATATTACAACCGTAGATGGTATAAAAGGAACTTACTTTGCCGTTTGGGCTCCAAGTGCAAAATCTGTTGCTGTAATTGGGGATTTTAATTTTTGGTTGGAAGGAGAGCATCACTTAAATGTACGTTGGGACGGAAGCGGAATTTGGGAAGGTTTTATTCCTGAAGTTAGCAAAGGAAGTATTTATAAGTATAAAATTAGAAGTTCTAATAACGATATAACTACAGAGAAAGCTGATCCTTTTGCAAGGAGATGCGAGCACCCGCCAAAAACGGCATCGGTTGTTTGGGAAGATGAATATGCTTGGAAAGATAAAAAATGGATGAAAAACAGAAAAAAGAACAATGCATTAGATGCTCCCTTTTCTGTTTATGAAGTCCATTTAGGTTCTTGGAAAAAACAAATTGAAGAAAATCGCTTTTTAAGTTATAGAGAATTAGCAGAAGAATTAGTTGATTATGTTGAAGAAATGAATTTTACACATGTAGAATTTATGCCAATCATGGAATATCCGTATGATCCAAGTTGGGGATATCAATTAACAGGATATTTTGCTCCGACATCACGTTTTGGTTATCCAGATGAATTTAAATATTTAGTAGATAAATTCCACGAAAAAGGAATTGGAGTGCTGTTAGATTGGGTTCCTTCGCATTTTCCTTCAGATGATCATGGTTTAGGTTTCTTCGATGGTTCGCATTTATATGAACACCCAGATAGAAGAAAAGGGTATCACCAAGATTGGAAGAGTTTAATTTTTAATTATGGAAGAAACGAGATAAAAGCATTTTTAATTAGTAATGCAATTTTTTGGCTAGACCAATATCATGCAGATGGTTTAAGAGTTGATGCCGTAGCTTCTATGTTGTTTCTTGATTATTCTAGAGAAGAAGGGCAATGGGAACCAAATGAATTTGGCGGAAGAGAAAACTTAGATGCCATTAATTTTATTAAAGAAATGAACGCGGCTGTTTATGAAGCTTTTCCAGATGTTCAAACTATTGCGGAAGAATCTACCTCTTTTCCTCAAGTATCTCGACCAATTTACGATGGTGGTTTAGGTTTTGGTATGAAATGGATGATGGGTTGGATGCATGATACTTTAGATTATTTTGCTAAAGAGCCTGTTTATAGAAAACATCATCAAAATGATTTAACCTTTAGTTTAAATTATGCATTCACAGAAAATTTTATGCTACCTCTTTCTCATGACGAAGTTGTGTATGGTAAAAAATCAATCGTAGATAAAATGCCTGGTGATGAATGGCAAAAATTTGGAAACTTACGTTTACTTTATGGCTTCATGTATACACATCCAGGAGCAAAATTATTATTTCAAGGTGGTGAATTTGGACAAACAAGTGAATGGAATTTTAATGGAAGTTTAGATTGGCATTTGTTAAATTTCGATGTACATAAAGGAGCACAAAATTTAGTAAAAGATCTAAATAAATTATACAAAAAAGAACCCGCTTTGCATCAAAAGCAATTTTCACCAGAAGGATTTGAATGGATCGATCACGGAGATCATGAAAACTCAGTAATGTCTTATCTTAGAAAAGGTATAAATGAAAAAGATAATATAATTGTTGTTTTAAACCTTACTCCTGTTCCGAGAGAACATTATAGAATAGGTTTACCAAAAGCTGGTGCATTAACAGCCATTTTTAATAGTGATGCTATAAAATATAACGGATCAGGAAAATTTAAAAACAAAAAAATAACTTCAGATCAAAAAGTATGGAATGCTAGAGAGAATTCTATCGAACTAAATTTACCCCCATTAGGTATGATGGTCTACAAATACAAATAATATTAAACCCTCTTTTTTATCTCTGATGCTATAATGATAAAAAAGAGGGGTTCTTTTTTTATACTTCATAAAAAAACAAAGTATTTTTAAAACTTTAAAAAATCTTTTAGCAATATTTAAAATAAAATGTACCACTCTTATTTTTAAATAAATAAGGAATATTTTTACTAGAAATATAGACTAAAACGTTATCGTAGAAAAAAGAGTTTAACCATATATTTTTTACAAACTTTTACGATTTTTACAAGACAAAAAAAAACAAGCTAAATAATGATTGTTAATACAGAACTAGAACAAAAAGGGAATTTATTTCCTTCTGAAATTGTAACCTATAAGAAAGATGTAGACACATTATATTTTACAACAAAGAACAATGTTGTTTTGCAACTTACAGTGGTAAGAGACAGTGTTATTCGATTTAGATATGCTACTGCAGGTAAGTTTGAAAATGATTTTTCTTACGGAATTACAAAATATGCAAGTAGAGGATACAATTTCTTAGAAGTTACAGAAGACAAAAAAAACTATATAATAACCACTTCTAAACTTATTTGTAAAGTTGAAAAACAAAGTTTACAAGTAAGTCTATATGATGCCAAAGACTTAAAAATCATCAACCAAGATGAAATTGGTTTTCACTGGGAAGAGAGTTATGAATACGGAGGAGATATCGTAAAAATGAGCAAGGTTTGTCAAAAATCTGAAAGCTTTTATGGATTAGGCGATAAGCCTGTTGATGTCAATTTAAAGGGAAAACGTTTTGAAAACTGGGCAACAGATTCTTATGCTTTTGGTAAAGATACAGATCCTATTTACAAAACGATTCCATTTTACACATCTATTCAAAATGATAAATCTTATGGTATTTTCTTTGACAACACGTTTAAAACTCATTTCGATTTTGCACATGAAAGAAGAAATGTAACTAGTTTTTGGGCACAAGGTGGTGAAATGAACTACTACTTTATCTATGGTCCAAAAATGGAAGATGTTGTTATTAACTATACAGACTTAACAGGTAAACCTCAACATTTACCTCCATTATGGGCTTTAGGATTCCATCAATGTAAATGGAGTTACTATCCAGAAAGTAACGTTAAAGAGATAACAACAAAATTTAGAGACTTAAAAATACCATGCGATGCTATCTATTTAGATATAGATTATATGGAAGGTTTCCGCTGTTTCACTTGGGATAAAAAACATTTCCCAGACCCAAAAAGAATGGTGAAGGAATTAGAAGATGACGGTTTTAAAACTGTGGTTATTATAGACCCAGGAATTAAAATAGATTTGGAATACCCCGTATTTAAGGAAGCTTTAGATAAAGACTATTTCTGTAAACGTGCAGATGGTCCTTATATGAAAGGTAAAGTATGGCCTGGAGAATGTTATTTTCCGGACTTTACAAAACCAGAGGTAAGAACTTGGTGGGAAGGTTTATTTCAAGAATTGATTGAAGATATTGGCGTAAAGGGAGTTTGGAATGATATGAACGAACCTGCTGTAATGGACGTTCCTAACAAATCATTCCCCGATGATGTGCGTCATGATTATGATGGAAACCCTTGTTCGCACAGAAAAGCACACAATATTTACGGAATGCAAATGGCACGTGCAACTTATCATGGATTAAAGAAATACGCATATCCAAAACGTCCATTTGTAATTACAAGAGCTGCTTATTCTGGTACACAACGTTATACCTCTACTTGGATGGGAGATAACGTAGCAACATGGGAACATTTAGCCATTGCTAACAACCAAGCACAGAGAATGGCCATGTCTGGTTTCTCTTTTGCAGGAAGTGATATTGGTGGATTTGCGGAACAACCTCAAGGAGAATTATTTGCACGTTGGATTCAGTTAGGAATTTTCCATGCATTTTGCAGAGTTCACTCGTCTGGAGATCATGGAAATCAAGAGCCTTGGGTATTTGGCGAAGAAATTACAGATATCGTTCGTAAATTTATTGAAATAAGATATCAGCTATTACCCTATTTATATACCGCTTTTTGGAAACATATAACAAAAGGAACTCCTATCTTAAAATCATTAGTATTATTCGATCAAGAAGATCACGGAACACATTATAGAAGTGATGAGTTTGTGTACGGAGATAAAATTTTAGTTTGCCCAATATTAGAACCAAATGCTAAAGGAAGAAGAATGTATGTACCAAGAGGGAAATGGTATAATTTCTGGACTGACGAACTTGTAGAAGGAGGAAGAGAAATGTGGGTAGATGCAGATATAGATAGCGTACCTTTCTTTATCAAAGAAGGAGCCGTTATACCGAAATATCCTATCCAACAATATGTCGGAGAAAAGAAAATGGATGATATTACTTTGGATGTTTATTATAAAAACGGTAAAGAAAAATCTGAACTTTTTGATGATGCACATGATGGTTATGATTATAAGAAAGGCAGATATAGTTTACGTACTTTTAAATTAACTGGCAAAAAGGATGAATTTATTTTACAACAACACAAAGAAGGCGTCTTTGATGCACAATACAAGAAGTTTAATATTGTATTCCATAATTTGCCATTTACAATTACTTCAATACAAATAGATAATGTAGAAATTTCTTTAGATAATTTTAAAACTGGTAAAAACCAATCCATATCAATAGAGAAAGAGTTTACAGAATTACATTTATTTGGAAAATAGAAAGTCTTAGGAAATAAGGAGAGGCCTCCCCATAAACATGGAGGCCTCTCCTTATTTATGGGGAATTGAGAATTTCATCATAAATGGGTATTGTATAATATCTTTTTCCATTGTAATTTTACTTTATAATATTTTATTCCCCCAACATATTTCTTGATTTAGACTTTATCTAAATTTTTATTTGAATAAAACGATTAAAGTCTTCCCTAAACTTTAATCGTTTTTTTATGTTTTAATTTCACCTAAACAAAAAACCTCAAAACAATGTTTTGAGGTTTTACTATTTTACATAAAGAAACTATATTCCGTCTGCTAATCCTTTTAATTTTTGAGTGTTTTCAGCCAACATCAATTCATCTATTATTTTCTGAATATCACCGTTTAAAATATTCGGTAAATCATAAAGTGATAAACCAATTCTATGATCTGTAACTCTTCCTTGTGCATAATTATAGGTTCTAATTTTTGCACTTCTATCCCCAGAAGAAACCATAGAACCACGCTTTAAGGCATCTTCCGCATTCTTCTTCGCTAATTCCATATCATATAAACGAGAACGTAATACTTTAAATGCTTTCTCTTTGTTTTTATGTTGAGACTTTTGATCTTGACATTGCGCAACTAAACCGGAAGGAATATGGGTTAAACGAACTGCAGAGTATGTAGTATTTACAGACTGACCTCCAGGACCAGAAGAACAGAAAAAATCGATTCTTACATCTTTTGGATTGATTTCCACATCAAACTCTTCTGCTTCAGGAAAAACCATACAAGTAGCCGCAGATGTATGAACACGCCCTTGAGTTTCTGTTTGCGGAACTCTTTGCACACGATGCACACCAGCTTCAAACTTTAAAGTTCCATAAACATCTGCTCCAGTTACTTCAAATTGAATTTCTTTAAACCCACCATTTGTACCTTCAGAATAATCTACAGTGGAAACTTTCCAACCTTTACTTTCACAATATTTAGAATACATCCTAAATAAATCTCCAGCAAAAATACTTGCTTCATCTCCTCCCGTTCCTGCTCGTAATTCAACAACAGCATTCTTAGAATCTTCAGGATCTTTTGGAATTAATAAGAACTTTATTTCATCTTCTAGTTCAGGAATTCTAGTATTGGCTTCATCAATTTCCATCTTCGCCATTTCCGTCATCTCTGCATCAGAACCATCAGAAATAATTTCTTTTGCCTCTTCTATATTATTTATTAAAGTTTGATACTCATCACCTTTTGTAACAACACTCCCTAAATCTTTATATTCTTTCATTAATTGTGCATAACGCTTTTGATCCATAATGATTTCTGGCTGAATAATTAAATCAGAAACCTCATCATAACGTTGCTTAACAATTCTTAATTTATCTAACATCTTCTATCTTTTCTTGGAGTGCGAATTTACAATTTTTATAGGTATTTTTGAAGTAGACAAACTATTTTTTATGAAATTCCTCTTTTTTACTTGTTGTTTTTTGTTGATGATTTCCTTTAAAAAAGAGATAAATAAAAACCCAAAACCTTCTTTTAGTTGAATATTTAAATGATTTTCATTAAAAGAGAGAGCTAACTAATAAGTGAATGCTTATAATTTTTGGACAACCACTTACTTAAACTAGAAAAAAAATCTAATATTCAAAAACTCCAAACTCACTTGTAATCGTCAATTTTTTAGAAGGTGAACTTTCTACACGCCCAACTATTTTTGCATCAACATTAAAAGATTTAGAAATATTAATAATGGCGTCTGCAATTTTCGGAGAAACATAGATTTCCATTCTATGTCCACAGTTAAACACTTGATACATTTCTTTCCAATCTGTTTTAGATTGATCTTGAATCAATTTAAATAAAGGTGGAATTGGAAACATATTGTCTTTTACAATGTGTAAATTATCTATAAAATGTAAGATTTTTGTCTGAGCACCTCCAGAACAATGAATCATCCCATGAACAGTTTCAGCATTGAATTTTGATAAAATTTCTTTTATAATCGGCGCATACGTTCTTGTTGGAGATAAAACCAATTTACCGGCATCAATAGAAGAATTTTCAACTTTATCCGTCAATTTTATATTTCCTGAATACACTAAATCAGCAGGAACAGCAGCATCAAAACTTTCTGGATATTTATTTGCTAAGTAGTTATGAAAAACATCATGTCTTGCCGATGTTAATCCGTTAGAGCCCATTCCTCCATTATACTCAGTTTCATAACTCGCTTGCCCAAAAGACTCTAAACCAACAATTACATCACCTGCCTTTATGTTTGCGTTATCAATAACATCAATACGCTTCATTCTTGCAGTTACGGTAGAATCTACAATAATTGTACGCACTAAATCACCAACATCTGCAGTTTCTCCCCCAGTAGAATGAATCGTCACTCCAAAACCTTTCAAGTCTTCTATTAATTCTTCTGTTCCGTTTATAATTGCTGATAAAACCTCTCCAGGAATCTTACTTTTATTTCTACCGATAGTAGATGATAACATTATATTATCCGTTGCACCCACACACAATAAATCATCAATATTCATGATTAATGCGTCTTGTGCGATGCCTTTCCAAACAGAAATATCTCCAGTTTCTTTCCAATACATATAAGCTAAAGAGGACTTTGTTCCTGCCCCGTCTGCATGCATTATTAAACAAAAATCATCATCATTTGTTAAGTAATCGGGCACGATCTTACAAAATGCTTTTGGAAATAAACCTTTGTCTATATTCTTTATTGCATTGTGTACATCTTCTTTTGATGCAGAGACACCTCTTTGCGCGTAACGTTTAGAAACTTCTTGACTCATATTGTTGTGTTGTATTGTAATACAAATTTAGTTGTTCTAAATTTTATATCAATAAAAAAAGCGAACGTTTTTTATCATTCGCTTTTTTATTATGTATTACATATTTATTCCCAATCTGGCATTGTAGCATCTGCAAATAAAAGTTGTTTTTGAATATTTCCTGACAGATTTGTTGTCATAATATTCTTTTGAGAAATACCATCGTTGGATGTATTTACGAAAATAACATTAGCTTCATTGGGCGAAAAACGAGGGTCTAAATCATTAGTACCACTTTCTTTTTCGTCATCAGAAATATCTATAAAAGTCATATCTGTAAAATTATAAATAAACATCCTAGTATCTAATTGTCTGTAATCAGTTGCTTGATAATTTGAAACATCTCTAGTAAACAATAATTTACTGCCTGATGCTGAAAAATTTAAACCTCCTAAAGCAGCTTGAACTTCAGAAACCACAGTATTTAAAATATTTCCGTTCAAATCAATAACTAAAATTGAACCATTATATCCATTTGAATTGTTTGTTTTCAAAGCTATTCTTAATCCACTACTACTCCAATCACATTCAGTTATTAAACTGCCATCTATTGTTTCATATATTATTTGTAATCCACTACCGTCTTTATTTATTGCATATAATTTATCGAAAGAAGAGTATAATAATTTACTTCCATCTGGAGACCATGAAAAATCCATTTCATTTAAGTTAAAACCAGCTAAGGGTATTGCAGATGTTACTTTTGTAATATCATCTCCATTAGTCTTCATTGTATATATATGTGCTTCATTACTATCTGTTCGTAAAAAAGCGATTAAGTTAGTTACATTATTCCGCCTAGGTCTCCATGAATTTAAACTAGAACTTGTTAATTGCACTGTATTTGAAACTTCATTATTTACGTCGTTAAAACTCGAAGAATAAATTATACTATTCCCTCCTTCATTTTTAACATAAAAATACCTATTCGCTGGATCATCTTTAATTGTAAACGATCTAATACTACTTATAACTTCTGTATTAATATTATCAGTTACTTCAATACTCCAAAAATATTTTACCCCATATTTTAAATCAAATAAAGTATAACTTTTATCCTTTATATTGGTGATTTTGATTACATCACTATTAAAATCGTTTCTAATTTCTAGAGTATATGTTAATTCATCTTCATCTGGGTCCGTTGATTCCCAAGACAGTTCAACTTCGTTGAGTAAATCTATGGCACCATCATTTGGAATTATGAGTTCTGGTTTTGTGGGTGATTTATTTAGAGCTGTTGAAATATCCATTTCAAAAATAATATTTACTTCTACCTCTGCGCTCACAATTACTCCTTCATATTTATCTAAATATTCTTCTTTAGCTGCTTGCACTGAATATTCTTGTGCTTCGATTCCTTCAAATATAAAATTCCCTTCGGCATCAGTAAACACCGTATTATTTGAAGGTGAAAGTATTATTTTTACATTTTCTATGGGAACAAAACCCTCTTTTTGAACAACTTTACCTGTTAAATTACCATATTCTATTAAACCAATAGTTTCTTCTTCCCCACAATTAGTAAGAAAGAGAGTTATTAGCGATATACTTATTATTTTAATTACTTTTTTCATAAGACTTCTATTTAAAAATATACATTAAGACCAAACCCAAAACGCGAAAACATATCATTTTTTTCTCCTAAAATCCGTCCATCTAAATCGTCACTTAACAGCATGTTATATTCACCTTCTACAAAAAATCCAATTTTATTTGAAATTAAATATTCAATACCCACACCTCCTTGAAATTTAAAAAAAGATTGATCTAAATTTGTCTTACTTATTGATCCTGCGCCAGCATACAAGTATGGTGTGAATTTTTCATAGGGCAAAATGATATATTCGATATTAAATCCAGAAGTTAAAAAAATTTCATGGAAAATATCTTTATTATCTAACTCCAATCTTCCAACAGATCCCCAAATATTAAAACTAGGGTCATTAAAGGAATATTTTATTTTCAAATCAAATCCAAACTGATTAGTAGGGTTAACGTAATCTCCTTTTATTTGAGCCATTCCGAGACCAAAACCTGATGATACTTTAGCTCTTCGCTTTTCTTTTTTCCTATCATAAAGTTCTGTTTTTTCAGCATCAATTCTTTCTTTCATGTATGCTTTTTTAACATACTCTATTGCTGCTTCGCCTCCTTTAGGCCTCCAGATACCATCAGCAATACCTTCAACAATTAATAAATCTACAGCTTTGTCAATTGCCTCTTTTACAGCTAATTGTGATGGCTCATTTTTGGTGACTCCGGTTTCTGCTTCCAATAATCTTCTTAAAGAAACAAAACGATATAAATTAGCAGAAATACCTTGAGATAAAATAGTTTTTGAAACATAAACATTTTTTAAAATTTCACCTGTTGATGTTGATACTATTCTTAGATATACAGTAATTCTATCCTGTCGATACTGATTAGACACTCCCGCTCCAAAATAACGTAGTCCTGATCCTCCCGTTATAATATTTGAATCATAAGAAACCACCCCTCCTTCAATAATTGTACCCGCAAAAAGTAAAGGTGGCATTGTTACCTTTTTACCATTTGCATACTCTTGCCGAGTATTTCTTATTATTTGTCGTTCATTTAAAAGGTTTCCAATATTCTCTCTTTCAATGGGTCTAAACCATCCTGATTCTTCAAGTGATTTCAATAAAATTGTAGTTCCTCCTTGAGTTATAGCGGCACTGAATGTTGAACCGTTTTCTACTGGCTTGTACTGTCCTGTTTGATCTCTAAATTTATACACACCAACAATAATTTTCTCTGAAGGAAGAATTTTTTTTACTAAAAAATCCGGTGAAGTATTCTCTCCGATTCTTGCTTTTGTTTGAGTAAATGGTTGATTAAAATAAGCACCACAACCCGTTAACAAACTAATTATTAATAAGTAAACTATACTTGTCGTTATTTTCATGGTAATTTTAATTACTGTTAGGAATTGATATCAAGGTTTGTTCACCAGTAGTAATATTTAGAATATTTACATTTAAGCCATTTGTTCCTGGAGTTATTTCAACTACTAAATCTCCAAAAGTATAGGTTCCAACTGTTAAATTTGTATCACCTAACTCTTGTTGAAATAAACTTTGAGACAAAGCACTAAGTAACCTTGTATTTAAACTATTTGTGAAGTTTTCTAGAGCAGTTGGCGCTTTAAATTGAGTCTGTTCATCTGTAAAGTCATTCTGAGCAACTGCAGAAGCTAAAATCTGTTGATAATTATATGCATCACCTCCAAAAAAAGGGCTTATTGGCGTATACACCAAATCTTGTGAATGCAAAAAACTGGAAATTAAAATGAAAATAAATATTATTGTCTGTTTCATAACTAATAGATTTTTTTTGGTTTCTAAAATTGTTTTTGAAAAGTAGCTTTCCTTTTTTGATTATATCCTCTTAATTTTCTCATAGCTTGTGCAACATTAGCCTTTAAATAATCTTCTTCTGGTCTAGCAAAAAACTCATGAATCTTTTTTCGATCAACCTCAATTGACAAAATACTACTCCTTCCCATTGCTGGTTTTTCAACTATCATAATTATAAACGGATAATTTCTCTTGGTAACTAAATATTCTTTGTAAAAAAAATCATGATAATCTTTTCCTATCTTCGTTAACGATCTATCAATCACGATCCCTTTAATTAAGAACTGTTCCTCATTTACTATTTTTTTAACTACTCCTTCTTTCATAGGCAAGAGAAATAATGTATCTCTATGCACTAATTTATCTTTGTATTTTATAAATAGATATACTTTTAATTCTTCATTCTTTTTAAAATTAAGTTTAATTACTGCTAATTGTTTCTCTTCACTTGGTTTCAATGAAAAATCATTAGACTCACTTTTTTTAGATAATTTTCCCTCACTATTCTTTTTTAGTACCACCAAATTATAATTAAGATCATTTATAAAAAATGACTCATGGTTTAGTGCTTGAGCTCTTAAAGTTAAAAAATCATCTATCCTAAATAAATTAATTTTTCCTTCTAATTCATAATTATCAAACTCTTGGGCAAAAGAAAAAGGTGTGAAAAAAATTATTATTATAAATAAAATTACTGCCTTATTTTTCATTTTAATTAATAATTTCAAAAGTTAATTACACTCATTTCAGCCCCTCCAAACTGGAATATTTTAAGATCCTGAAACATAGAATTTGCACCCATTATTTTTAATAAATTATGATCTCCCGTTTGCATTATTCCTAAATTAATTATTTGTTTATTGGTATAATTAAAAAATTGGTAATTATTTCTATTTCCTATTTGATTTATAGTATGCTCACCATTTGCATACTTATTATAAATATTAGCACTATTTTCATCACCTATTTGTCTTAATGAAATTGTGCTATTTTTTTCTTCTAATATACTTTGATAAGATTTGGAAGTATTGATTTGTAATTGCTCTATATTATATTGTAATTTATTTGAAAAATAACTAGGTGATTTTTCATCTTGAGCATTCCCAAAAAAATAAAATAAGAATATAAAAATAATTGATATGTAGTTAATTAATTTCATCTTTCCTTTTTTTAAAATTATAAAAATGGAGTGAGAATAACATTCTCACTCCATTTAAAAATACTAATGACCCGACCCAGAACCCGATAATTGAGTTACTTGAGCGGTATTGCTATTACCTTTCTGCTTAACACATGAAGCACTTTTAGCTTCTAAAGTAGCTTGTCTAACTAAAGATGAGTTACCATTACCAATTTGATTTACCAAACTACTATTATTACCCATATTAGAATATTGAGTAACAGAAGATATGTTCTTATTTCCTACTTGGTTAACTGTAGAAAGATTCATAACTTCACTTGAATCACCAATCATAGTTTGAGTTTCTAAAGAAGTATTTCCATCTCCTGTTTGATAAGCACTTGCATAGTTATTAGAACCTATTTGTTTTTGTTGAGCTGCATTCTCATTTCCAACTTGATTAACAAATGCAACACTTCCACTAGATTGGTTTGGACCACTAGATTGATCTTGAACTATTTTGTTCCCATCACCATAAGACCATGCTGTAGCTTCATTATTATCGTAACGTTGTTTCTGAGAAGTTCTATTATTATTCCCTACTTGGCTTGCGTAAGCCAAATTACCTTCCGCTGCCATAGCTTTATCACCTCCAACGTTTTGAACGGCATAATTTCCGGTTCCCATTTGTCCAATATGACCTTTATTATCATCTCCAAATTGTTTGATATCTGCTCCATTATCAAACCCTAGCTGAATAGTTGATGCCAAATTACCCACTTGACCTGGAAGAAAATTAATGTTATTTTGTCTGATTAAAGACATATTACCAAGACCTAATTGAAATCCTCTTGCTTTATTCTGATCACCTACTTGTCTTACAGCAACTTTGTTTCTTCCTTTTATTACAAAGTCTTCAGGCATAAATACTTGATCTACCTCTCCTGCAGCAAGGTTTGGTGTAAAATGATTTACAAATAAAACTACTCCAACTGGCGTTCCAGCAGTTTTATCAATCATACCTATTTGACCCTCTACTGTAATGTTGTTAGGCAAAATGATTTGTTCATTGTGATCATTTTCGTGTTTCTCTTGAGAAAATGTCATTACTGTGGCTATACACATAGCCATAATTAATAATTTTTTCATTATAAAAATTTTAAAATACTTTTATTTATTTTTAGCATATCAAATTTTAATTTGATATCATTTAAAAGAAATGCTATTCGCAGGGTTCTTTAAAATCACAAGGGAAAATGTAAGTTATAAATTACATTTCAATCAACTCTCGAGCCGAGAGTTGTAATTATCTATATTGCTCGATTAATCGTCTGTTTTAATTATAATACGAATGTATAATAGCTTATTAAGATGCTAAATGACCTACATCATTTTTGAGCATTTTTTTTTGTTAAATTTTATCCAAAAACAAAACTGAAATTAGTTTAAACTAATACTGAGTTATAATACCCTTTGCGATCGGGTATTTCATGAAATACAAACAAAAAAATGCACCTGTAGATAGGTGCATTGAAAATATTTTAGCCTTAAAAAATTTACGCTTTATTAATTGGTAAACAATAATTCTCTATACTTGGTTAGTGGCCATAAATTATCATCTACCATAGTTTCTAATTTATCGCAATGATAACGAATTTGATCAAAGAATGGTTTTACTTTTCGACAATAATATTCAGCAGATTTTATCCCATTATACTTATTTGCTTTTTTTCGTTCTTCAACCATTTTATTTACTAGAGAATTAATTTCTGTAATATGATTAGAAATAACCATAATGAGTTCTATTTGCTCTTTGGCAATATTCTTAAACTCAGTTCCGAAAATTTCTTTAAGATTTTTTGTATTTTCTAATAGTGTATTTTGATAAATTATAGCTGTAGGAACTATATGGTTCCTAGCAACATCTCCTAAAACCCTACTTTCTATTTGAACTCTTTTTGTATATAATTCTAAATCTATTTCGTACCTGGCCTCTAACTCCACTTTATTCATTACATCCATCTCCTCAAATAAATCAATTACCTTTTTGGTGATTTTTACTTTTAATGCTTCGGGTGTTGTTTTATTATTGCTAAGTCCGCGTTTTTTTGCTTCTTTCTCCCAAGAATCTCCATAACCATCTCCTTCAAAACGAATAGCTTTTGAATCTTTAATATACTCTCTTAACATGTTAAAAATAGCTTCATCCTTTTTCAATCCTTTTTCATCAATCAGGGCGTCAACCTCAATTTTAAACTCCTTTAATTGTTTTGCTACAATGGTATTTAAAACCGTGATTGGTATTGCACAATTTGCCGAAGAACCAACAGCTCTAAACTCAAATTTATTTCCTGTAAATGCAAAAGGGGATGTTCTATTTCTATCGGTATTATCTAATAAAATCTCTGGAATTTTACCAATGATATTCAGTTTTAAATCTGTTTTTTCTTGAGGTGATAGCTTTCCTTTCGTCACATTTTCTAAGTCATCTAAAACTGCAGATAACTGACTACCAATAAATACAGAGATTATAGCAGGTGGAGCTTCATTGGCCCCTAATCTGTGATCGTTACCTGCAGATGCAATAGACCCTCTTAATAATTCTTCATACCTATAGACTGCTTTAATAGTGTTCACAAAAAAGGTGAGAAATTGTAAATTTTTCATTGGTGTTTTACCAGGACTCAGTAAATTAGTTCCGTTCTTTGATGATAAAGACCAATTATTATGTTTCCCTGAACCATTAATTTCTGCAAATGGTTTTTCATGAAGTAACACTTTAAATTTATGTCTTCGAGAAACCTTCTGCATTACATCCATTAGCAATGAATTATGATCTACCGCTAAATTTGCCTCCTCAAAAATAGGCGCAACTTCAAACTGATTCGGAGCAACTTCATTATGTCTTGTTTTTACAGGAATTCCTAATAACATACACTCTTGTTCTAAATCTTGCATAAAGCTCATTGCTCTTGCAGGAATTGTACTAAAATAATGATCATCTAATTGTTGTCCTTTCGCAGGCGTATGCCCTAATAATGTTCTACCCGTTAATTGCAAGTCTGGTCTAGAAAGCGCCAAAGCATCATCAATTAAAAAAAATTCTTGTTCCCAACCTAAAGTGGCACTTACTTTACTTGCATTTTTGTCAAAATATTTACAAACAGCAGTTGCATGGGTATCAAGTGCTTGTATGGCCCTTAATAATGGTGTTTTGTTATCTAAGGCTTCTCCTGTATACGCCACAAAAATAGTAGGAATACATAATGTAGTTTCATAAATAAATGCTGGAGATGTAGGATCCCAAGCAGTATATCCTCTTGCTTCAAAAGTATTTCTAATTCCTCCATTTGGAAAACTTGATGCATCTGGCTCTTGCTGAACTAATTGTTCTCCATCAAATTTTTCCATTGCCAAACTACCGTTGATAGATTCAAAAAAAGCATCATGCTTTTCTGCTGTTGCGCCTGTAAGTGGTTGGAACCAGTGCGTATAATGAGTTGCACCTTTCGACATGGCCCAATCCTTCATACTTACTGCAACTTGATCTGCAATTTTTCTATCTATTTTTGTTCCATGTTCAATCGCATTCATTACACTTTCATAAGCGGCACGTGTAAGGTACTGTTGCATAGCGTGTTTATTAAAGACATTTTGACCAAAAAGTGTTGATCTTTTTTCATTCTGAATCACTTTAATAGGTCTTCTATGTAGTGTTTCTTGTAATGCATTGAATCTGATTCTTGACATATTACTAATATTTTCTACTATTTTTTAATTTTAAACAAATATACCCTTTCAAAATTAGGGATAAAATTATTTTTTATACATTTTTAATATTTTACCCCTCTTTTTTTTGATATGTAGGTAAATTATTTCATTTTTGTACTGTTAACATCAGATATACATTTATTTATTATGGCAAAAATTAAATTAGAATACATTTGGCTAGATGGTCATTTTCCTACTCAAAACATGAGGAGTAAAACTAAAGTTGAAGAGCATGAAAACTTTCAAGCAACAATCGAGGAATTAGACAATTGGTCTTTTGATGGTAGTTCTACTGAACAGGCCTCTGGTGGTTCATCCGATTGTTTATTAAAACCTGTGGCAATCTATAAAGACCCAGTAAGAAAAAATGGTTATTTAATCATGTCAGAAGTTTTAAGCGCGGATGGTACGGCACATGCATCTAATGCAAGAGCTACAATTGATGATGATGATAACGATTTTTGGTTCGGATTTGAGCAAGAGTATTTCTTAATGGATACCAAAACTGATTTACCTTTAGGGTTTCCTCGCGGAGGGTTTCCTGGACCACAAGGTAAATATTATTGTTCTGTTGGTGGTAGATATACTTGGGGTAGAGATTTTGTTGAAGAACATGCTGACTTATGTATAGAAGCTGGTTTAAACTTTGAAGGAATTAACCAAGAAGTAGCACCAGGACAATGGGAATTTCAATTATTTGCGCAAGGAGCTAAAAAAGCCGGTGATGAAATTTGGATAGCTCGTTATTTGCTAGATAGATTAACTGAAAAATATGGTTATTATATTGAATATCATCCAAAGCCAGTAAAAGGAGATTGGAATGGTTCTGGAATGCATGCTAACTTCTCTAACACTACTTTAAGAACCTGTGGTTCTCAAGAAATATATGAGAAAATTTGTGAAGCTTTTAGACCTGTTACAGAAGAGCATATGAATATTTATGGTGAATTTAATGATGAGCGTTTAACTGGTTTACATGAAACTGCTCACGTTTCTGACTTCTCTTATGGTATTTCTGATAGAGGAGCTTCAATTAGAATTCCAATTATTACTGTAGAGAAAGGCTGGAAAGGATGGTTAGAAGACAGAAGACCAGCTTCTAACGGTGATCCTTATAAAATTGCAGGAAGAATTATAAAAACGGTAAAGTCTGCGAAAATTTAATTAAAATTTTGAATATAAAGTAAAAACTCCGAAAGTATTCTTTCGGAGTTTTTTTTTATAAATTACTTTTTATATTATTTTTCTTGTCCAGGAGGAAATCTAGAAATAATCTCTTTAACAAATATTTTAATTCTAGCTTCTTTTTTCTCTCTGTTTTGTATCCTTAAAGCGCCAGTTCCTATTCCCTGCCAAACTAATTCCTTTTTAGATGTATCTATAAAATCAATAAATAGAGTACCTTCTGTATATTCAGAAACACTCGTTGTATTCATTCCGTTTCCTGTCCAAGGATTCCATCCCCAACCAAAACCGTAACCAAAATTATTATTTTGATTGATGTTTACCTTGCGTCGAGATTTGGTGAAAAAGCTTACTAACATATCAGGATTTTCAGACTTTGTAAATCCTTGTATTAATAATTCTGATTCTATTGCACGTAATACTCGCTTTTTATCCAAGTCAGAAATTGCTGCTTTATCAATAGCTGGTTTATAAAATGCAAACGTTTTGTATTTTTTAAAATCAACTTTTGTATCATAATCAGTAACCACTTTTAAAGAGTTGCAGGAAGACAATAAAATTAAACTTAGTACTACTAAAATACTTTTTTTCATCATAAATTGGTTTTATGTTATTGCATCGATTAAAACATCTTCAACTAAATTAGGAAGTGTAACTTGAAAGTCTTTTTTTGCTCTCATTGCTCTTTTAATAGCAAAAACAGCCTCTTTATTTCTTGCCCAACTTCTTCTTGAAATTCCGTTATTTACGTCCCAAAAAAGCATTGATTCTAAACGCTTTGATGCTGACTTAGTTCCATCAAGAAGCATGCCAAATCCTCCATTAATTACCTCTCCCCAGCCTACTCCACCACCATTATGTATAGATACCCAAGTTGCTCCTCTAAAACTATCTCCAATAACATTCTGAATAGCCATATCTGCTGTAAATTTTGATCCATCATAAATATTAGATGTTTCTCTATAAGGAGAATCTGTCCCAGAAACATCATGATGATCTCTACCTAAAACAATCGGGCCAATTTTTCCTTTTTTTATAGCTCTATTAAATGCTTTTGCAATTTTAATTCGTCCTTCTGCATCTGCATATAAAATTCTTGCTTGAGAACCAACAACCAATTTATTTTCTTGAGCCCCTTTGATCCATTGAATATTATCGGTCATTTGTTGCTGAATTTCTTTGGGCGAATGCTGTTTAATTTTCTCTAAAACTTCACAAGCAATTTTATCAGTTTTCGCCAAATCTTTAGGATCTCCTGAGGCACAAACCCATCTAAAAGGACCGAAACCATAATCGAAACACATGGGCCCCATAATATCTTGCACATAACTATTATATTTAAAATCAATATGATTTTCTGCCATTACATCTGCCCCAGCTCTACTTGCTTCTAATAAAAATGCATTTCCGTAATCGAAAAAATAGGTTCCTTTTGCGGTATGTTTATTAATTGTTAAAGCATGTCTTCTTAACGTTATTTGAACTTTTTCTTTGAATAATTTTGGGTTATCAGCCATCATTTTATTGGCATCATTAAAGGAGAGACCTACAGGATAATAGCCGCCTGCCCAAGGATTGTGCAATGAAGTTTGATCTGACCCTAAATCAATATGAATATTTTCAGCATCAAACTTCTCCCAAACATCCACAATATTCCCTAAATACGCAATGGAAACTACCTCTTTATGCTCTTTTGCAGATTTTACGCGAACCGCTAATTCATCTAAATCTGTAATTTTTTCATCAATCCAACCTTGATCTAAACGTACTTGCGCAATTTTAGGATTCACCTCAGCACAAACCGTAATACAACCTGCAATATTTCCTGCTTTTGGCTGTGCACCAGACATGCCTCCTAAACCAGAAGTTACAAATAGATTTCCTCGTGGAGTTTTATTTATTTTTCTAAATCCATTTAAAACCGTAATTGTTGTTCCATGAACAATTCCTTGTGGCCCAATATACATGTAACTTCCTGCTGTCATTTGCCCATATTGAGAGACTCCTAAAGCATTCATTTTCTCCCAATCATCTGGTTTGGAGTAATTCGGAATTACCATTCCGTTTGTAACAACAACTCTTGGCGCATTTTTGTTGGATGGAAATAATCCCATTGGATGTCCAGAATACATCGTTAACGTTTGTTTATCGGTCATTTCTGACAAATACTTCATCGTTAATAAATATTGTGCCCAATTTTGAAAAACAGCACCATTTCCACCATACGTAATTAATTCATGAGGATGCTGCGCAACTGCATAATCCAAATTATTTTGAATCATTAACATAATCGCCTTTGCTTGTTCTGATTTTCCTGGATATTCTGAAATATCTCTTGCATACATTTTATATGCTGGTCTAAATCTGTACATGTAAATTCGACCATATTTCTCTAATTCCTCTAAAAATTCTTCTAATAATTCAGCATGATGCTTTTTATCAAAATAACGCAGTGCATTTCTTAAGGCTAACTTTTTTTCATCCTTAGATAGAATATCTTTTCTTTTCGGAGCATGATTTATCTCTAAATCGTACGCAATTTTTTTTGGTAAAATATTTGGAATTCCCTGTTGAATTTGTTTTTTAAAAGTCATATCAAAAATTTAGAAAGTAATCGTTTTACAAAGATATTCTTTTTTGGAATTAAATTTATAAACCATTAAAGATTCGTTATTTTTTTTAAGATTTTCGTAAATTGCACCCTTAAAATCAAACATTAATTACGAATGAAACAAATTACACCTTACAAACCTAAATATAAAGTACGTATTGTAACTTCCGCAGCTCTTTTTGATGGTCATGATGCTGCTATCAATATTATGCGTAGAATTATTCAATCTACAGGAGTTGAAGTTATACATTTAGGTCATGACAGAAGTGTAGAAGAAGTGGTGAATTGTGCCATTCAAGAAGATGTAAATGCTATTGCGATAACTTCGTATCAAGGAGGTCATAATGAGTATTTTAAATATATGTTTGATTTATTACAAGAAAAAGGCGCAGGACATATTAAGATTTTTGGCGGCGGTGGCGGCGTAATTCTTCCTGAAGAAATTAAAAATTTAATGGAGTATGGAATCACTAGAATTTATTCTCCTGATGATGGCCGTGAATTAGGGTTGCAAGGGATGATTAATGATTTGGTTCAAACTTCTGATTTTGCAATTGGGAATACTTTAAAGGTGACTCTAAAAGATTTATCAAATAAAGAAATTGGTAAAATTGCAAGAGTAATCTCCTCGGCAGAAAACTTCCCAGAAGTTGCCAAAGAAACCTTAGAAAAAATTCATGATAAAAATAAAAATTCAAAAACACCTGTTTTAGGAATAACAGGAACTGGTGGTGCCGGAAAATCTTCTTTAGTTGATGAATTGGTTCGCAGATTTCTTAGTGATTTTCCAAATAAAACGGTGGGTTTAATTTCTGTTGACCCATCAAAAAGAAAGACAGGCGGAGCGCTTTTAGGCGATAGAATTAGAATGAACGCCATCAATAATTCTCGTGTTTATATGCGTTCTTTAGCAACGCGTCAATCTAACTTAGCTTTGTCTAAATATGTGCATGAAGCAGTGCAAGTCTTAAAAGCAGCAGAATTCGATTTAATCATTTTGGAGACTTCTGGAATTGGACAATCTGACACTGAAATTATAGAACATTCAGACACATCTTTATATGTAATGACACCAGAATTTGGTGCTGCAACTCAATTAGAAAAAATTGACATGCTTGATTATGCTGATTTAGTTGCCATTAATAAATTTGATAAAAGAGGTGCATTAGATGCTGTTCGTGATGTAAAAAAGCAATACATGCGTAACAATAATTTGTGGCATATTCATCAAGATGATTTACCTGTTTATGGCACAATTGCATCACAATTTAATGACCCAGGAATGAATACTTTGTACAAAAGTATTATGGATACATTGGTTGAGAAAACAGGAGCCGACTTAACATCTTCTTTTAAAATTACTTCAGAAATGTCTGAAAAGATATTCGTAATTCCACCAGCGAGAGTGCGCTATCTTTCAGAAATTGCAGAAAATAATAGAGCCTATGATAAAAAAGTTGATGAGCAAGTGGTGGTTGCTCAGAAATTATATGGAATTTATCAAACCATTTTATCTGTCATTTTAAACGAAATGAAGCAATCTATTCTTATAAAATCCGGATTGGAGCAGGATGAAATCCTAAAACAAGTTAAAGATAAAAATGACAAAGAATTTATCAAATTATTAATAGCGCAATTTGAAAAAGTAAAACTAAATCTAAATCCCTACAACTGGGAAATTATTTTAAACTGGCAAGAGAAATTTCAGAAGTATAAAAACCCTATGTATACTTTTAAAGTTCGTGGTAAAGAAATAAATATAGAAACACACAGCGAATCACTTTCACACTCCAAAATTCCAAAAATTAGTTTACCTAAATATCAAGCTTGGGGCGATTTATTGCGCTGGAATTTGCAAGAAAACGTACCAGGAGAATTCCCATATACAGCAGGTTTGTATCCATTTAAAAGAACTGGTGAAGACCCAACAAGAATGTTTGCTGGTGAGGGCGGCCCTGAAAGAACTAACAGACGTTTTCATTATGTAAGCTTAGGAATGGACGCAAAACGTTTGTCAACGGCTTTTGATTCTGTTACTTTATATGGAAATGACCCTGGACATAGACCAGATATTTATGGTAAAATTGGAAATGCAGGAGTTTCTATTTGTTGTTTAGATGATGCTAAAAAATTATATTCTGGCTTTGACTTGAGTCATCATATGACTTCTGTTTCTATGACCATAAACGGACCGGCTCCAATGTTGTTAGGATTCTTTATGAATGCTGCTATCGATCAGAATTGCGAAAAATATATTAAAGAGCAACAATTAGAGAGACAAGTTGAAACTAAGCTGAAAGAAATTTACGATTCTAAAGGGTTAGAAAGACCAAGTTATCAAGGAGAATTACCGGAAGGAAATAATGGACTAGGATTAATGTTGTTGGGGATAACTGGCGATTTGGTGTTACCTTTTGCTATATATGAACAAATAAAAAAAGATACACTAGCCCAAGTCAGAGGAACTGTACAAGCCGATATTTTAAAAGAAGATCAGGCACAAAATACTTGTATTTTTTCTACGGAATTTGCGTTGCGATTAATGGGAGATGTGCAAGAATATTTCATTGAAAAACAAATTCGAAACTTTTATTCAGTTTCCATTTCTGGGTATCATATTGCAGAAGCCGGTGCGAACCCAATTACACAATTGGCATTAACCTTGTCTAACGGATTTACGTATGTTGAATATTACCTGAGCCGTGGAATGGATATTAATAAATTTGGTCCAAACTTATCGTTTTTCTTTTCTAACGGAATAGATCCCGAATATTCAGTAATTGGTAGAGTTGCACGTAAAATTTGGGCAAAAGCCATGAAAAATAAGTATGGTGCAAATGATAGAGCGCAAATGTTAAAATACCATATTCAAACTTCTGGACGCTCTTTACACGCGCAAGAAATTGATTTTAATGATATCAGGACTACATTACAGGCTTTATATGCCATTAATGATAATTGTAATTCTTTACATACAAATGCATATGACGAAGCCATTACTACGCCAACAGAAGAGTCAGTTCGAAGAGCCATGGCCATTCAGTTAATTATCAATAAAGAACTAGGGTTAACAAAAAATGAAAACCCCATACAAGGTGCTTTTATTATTGAAGAATTAACAGATTTAGTAGAAGAAGCTGTACTATTAGAATTCGATAGAATTACAGAACGTGGAGGCGTTTTAGGAGCCATGGAAACCATGTATCAACGTTCTAAGATTCAGGAAGAAAGTTTGTATTATGAAACATTGAAACATAATGGAGATTTTCCAATTATTGGTGTAAATACATTCTTAAGCTCTAAAGGATCTCCTACTATTCAGCCAGCAGAAGTTATTCGTGCAACCGAAGAAGAAAAGCTATTCCAAATTAAAACAAAAGAGTTATTAAATAAAGCAAATCCAAATAAAGTTGTAACACAAATTAGAATTTTACAGCAAGCCGCAGTTCAGAACGAAAACTTATTTGGCAAATTAATGGAAGCAACAAAAGTATGCTCTTTAGGCCAAATTACAGAAGCGTTGTTTACAGTAGGTGGGCAATATAGACGAAATATGTAGCTTTAATTTTGATGAAATACCATAATTAATTTTGGCATACAAAAGATAATCCCATGATACCATATTAAAGGAAATAAATAGTTATTTTTAGAACTTCAAAAAGATTGAACAACAGGAAGCATCTAGCTTACAAGTAGAGCACCATTAAAATAAAAATTATTGAAATAAAAACTAAAAACAGCACTAAAACATGAAGTCTATTGCTAATTTTCAGTAGCATTTTTTTAATTTCAAAATTCTGACTTTTAAGCTCCTTTTCCTTAAAAATCATCTCCTTAATTAATTCTTCTTTTGAATGCTCTTTAAAAGTATTTAAATAAGTTTTTTTCGGATTCTTCAAGTTATTTTTTTATTGGAGTTCTGATCAATGCCAACTAATCTGTTTATTTACTTAACTATATTGTGAAAATATAAATACACCTATTACCGTTATTATAAATTGAATCACGAGTATAGTAGTAATCAAACTCATATTCTTTCTATTTCTTTTAAATTTTTTCTTCTGTTGTATTAATTGATTTGCTATGTCAAGGGTAATTATATCATTCATACATACTTTGTTTATTTCTCCTTTCATCAAAATACTTATTAGTTTTAGTTCAATTTATTTGCAAGCAAACATAAAAGTTATTAAGAATAGCTTCAATGATTTATATCATAGAATACTTTTATATAAGTAGTTACTTTTAAAACTTTAAAAAAGGCATTGCTATGAAAAATGAATTTATAATCACCTCAACAAATAGTGTTGAAGGCGAGAAAATTGAGAAGTATTTAGGTGTAATAAATAATAATATTGTTTTAGGTACAAATTTATTTTCGGATATCGGGGCTTCTCTTTTAGATGTTTTTGGAGGTGCATCAAATTCTTATCAAAACAAATTACAAAGTATTTATGACAGTTCAATTCAAAATTTAAAAGTTAAAGCAATCAATCTTGGTGCGAATGCAATTTTAGGACTATCCATTGATTTTGATGAAATTTCGGGGGGAAATAAATCAATGCTTATGATATCTATTTCAGGAACAGCTGTTATTATTAACTATAAAAAATCACAAGTTAAAGATGTCAATACTGCTTCAAAAAAATACATTTCAAATGATATCCTGAAAAATGAATTGACCAAAAAACATATAATTAAAAAAGTAAGAGCCAAAAAAAAATTAGTTCAAGATGAATGGAATTTTCTTCAACAGAACCCAATATCTGATTTGTCTGAAAACTTAATTGATAGTTTTCTATATAATTATTTTGCTCTTAAAATTAACTCTGATGATGAAAAGGAAATAGTTTTAATCCGTAATTTTTCCAATTATCTTAGAGATACAGATCCTAAACGAGCAATAGATAAATTATATAAAACACTTCCAGATGAACCTGATGCTGTTTTTAAAATTTTAGAAATTAACAAACTATTCTCGCCACAAAAAATAATAAACTTATTAGAAAGTGATTTTATAGAAATTGCAATAAGCTGTTTATCAATTGAAAAAGAAAATTACACGAAAGATGATTTAAAAGTAATGAATAAAATAATTAAACACTTTGAACTCCTTAAAGACAAAGGAGAATTTAAAAAATTAAAAGGACTATTAGGAAAACAAAAAGACATATATATTTGTCCAAATGGACATTCTAACCATATAGAATCTGTATTTTGTGAAGATTTTGATTGTCAACAAAATATAAAAGGACTTACTAGAAAGGATGTTCGTAAAATTAATTCTTTCAAAAATAAAGTTGAAACCTTAAGGTTACTATTTGACAATTAGTAAAAACACAAATTTATTTAAGTAGTATTTAGGATGTAATAATAAATTTATAATTACCACTAGAAATAATATTGAAGGCGAAAAAATCATCAATAAAATAAATTAATAAAAGAGATATTGATTTTGACAATAAGTTTAAAAAAGCGTCATTATAAAGAAGTGGGGAAAAATAAGCTTTTAAAATAAAAAGATTACTTCATCCTTCACAATGACGCAAATATTGATTCATAACAAAAAAAAGAACTTCATATTCTATAATTTTTACAAAGAATAAGCTAACCACTCTTTTGGGATTGGCTTTAAGTTTAATTCTATTAATTCAGATCTCACTTTGATCTTAAAACCTACGCGAGAAATTCTAGGTAAAAACAAGTTTATATTATTCTTTTTATTTATTAGCTCCAAAACCTCTCTTATCGATCTTTTTGCACACAAAACTAAGCTATTCATCATAGCATTCGATTCTGTTTGTAAATCGTACAAATCGACAAAATATGTTGGTTTATCATCCTTATAGATAACCCATTGAGTAGCCTTTTTTTGAGGTACTTCTATAATTTTTTTTGTACCACTCAATGTTCTATAAGTAGTTGCTGAAAATATCATTTTTTAAATTAATATTAAAACCTGTGATTTTTTTATATCCATGCAACATGTAAAATAATTTCAAAAAATTAAGCTTCTGATTTAGATAAATGAACACCTTGCCGCAGCAATGTAACACCCATCATAAGTAACCAAATTGCTTTTAAGTGAAATAAAGGTTTATAAATTTCATAATTATCCGGAATAGACAAAATAATCACCATGGCTGCCAGACCTATTAGCGTTGTAAACCAACCCAACCAAGTGCTAACTATTCTCCATTTAATAAAAGCAAAGCCCAACAAAACCAATCCTACGCCAGAGAAAATACGTCCAAAACGTATAAAACAAGTAACATACTGATTTGTAAATAAAATATTATCCATAAATTCTATAACTTCCACAGCAGACATACCCGCTGTTTGTCCAACACCCCAAGCACCAAAATTGTAAAAATATGCATTAGCAATCGCTAAAGTAAAGGTACCAACAATAACCATTCCTGCTCCAGGAACTATAACCACCCGATAAGGTTTACTTGAAATAATGGACATCAATGCGAACATTGAAATACCCATAGTAACCCAACCAAAAATATGAATACGATACATCCATATCCAATACCACACATTCTTTCCTATTTCAGTAAAATCTGAAGACACTATATATTCACCAATATGATGAGGTGAAAGCGCCCAACCAAACCACAATAGTGCTGCTGCTAAAATAAACGCCCAACCGGTAAAACGAGTTTCGAAATCTTTTTTCATTATCTTCATGACTGTGTTATTTATCTTACTAAGAATTATGCAATTTAAAAGTAATTTCATTCTTTTTGTGTAACATTAGTTACACAAAAAGAATGAAATTACATGTAACTTGTATGTTATTTATATAACCATATAATTTTAGTATTGTGAGAAGAAGATCTTTTATAAAAAAAACCGTTCTAAGTTCTTTTACTGCACTTATAAGCGCAGAAATTGTTTTTGGTTCCAAAATGCTTGACGGCTATACTCCTTTAGCATTGCAAGATCCAGACCCTTTTAAAATGTTCAGTAAGAATAAAGAAATGATTATTTTAAATGACAAACCCTGGAATATTGAAGCGCAAGCTCATTTATTAGATGACAAGATTACACCCAACTCATCTATGTTTATTCGAAATAATGGAACTACCCCAGAAGAAATCAACCCAGAAACTTGGACGCTTACCATTGATGGGGAATCTGTTAAAAACAAAAAAACATATACTCTTAGTGATTTAAAATCCAAATTTAAACACCATACCTATCAATTAACATTAGAATGTGGCGGTAATGGACGAAGTGAATTTGATCCACCAGCAAAAGGGAATCAATGGACTATTGGCGCCGTGCATTGTGCGTCTTGGACGGGTGTGCGCTTACGAGACGTATTAGAAGATGCAGGCATCAAGAGTAATGCTGTTTATATTGGATATCATTCTACAGACACTCATTTAAGTGGAGACCCTAAAAAAGAACCTATTTCTAGAGGCTGCCCATTGCCAAAAGCACTGCAAGATGAAACCATTTTAGCTTTTCAAATGAATAACGAAGCTATTCCACTAATTCACGGATACCCACTACGTTTAATTGCCGGTGGTTGGCCAGCTTCAGTTTCTGGCAAGTGGGTTCAAAGAATTAGTATTCGAAACAAAGTGCATGATGGCACAAAAATGACAGGAACTGCTTATCGAGTACCTTGTAACCCAGTTGCTCCGGGAGAAAAAGTAAAAGATGAAGACATGTGCATTATAGAATCGATGCCTGTTAAATCCATAATCACATACCCTAAAACGGGCGCGCTCATTAACGAAGGAAAAGCTTTAAACATAAGAGGTCATGCCTGGGCTGGAGAACTAGAGGTTGTAAAAATGGAATATTCAATAGATTTTGGAGCAACATGGACCATTTGTTCTGTAGAAAAACCAACAAATCGATTAGCTTGGCAACATTTTTCAGCTTCCATAAATTTTCCAAAAAAAGGGTATTACGAAGTTTGGGCAAAAGCAACAGACACTCATAATATTGCGCAACCCATGCTTTTACCAGGCTGGAACCCGAAAGGGTATTTAAACAATGCTTGTCATAGAATTGCTGTAAAAATTATCTAATGAAAGATGATAAAGAGTTTCAAAAAAAAATTAAAAAAGCAGAGAAAACAGCTTATATAGCTATGTTGTTTTCCTTTATAGCTTCTGTTTTACTTCTTTTTGCGGTATACGATCCTTCATTTTCAATTTTTGGAAATAAAGAATCTAAACTTATATATAGTACTATTATTGAAGATGAAGATAAAATTGAAAATGGAATTCATATTAGAACAGGTTTAATAGACGCAGAAGGTTTAATGACGGTTGTTAATAATTGTACGAATTGCCATTCTGCAAAATTAGTCGTTCAAAATAAAATGTCTACTGAGAGTTGGAATGCAACAATTAAATGGATGCAAGAAACACAAAACCTATGGGATTTAGGAAGTAATCAAGAGGTTATTGTAAACTATTTAGTTACAAATTACCCTCCAACTGCAAAAGGTAGGCGTATGATTTTAACAAATATTGACTGGTATACATTAAAAAATTAATATATTTAAAAATTAAAATAAAATGGAAAAATATTTAGATGCATTTATAAATGCTTTTATTGGAACGGCAGATTGGACATGGAAGTCCATAATTCTTGAAGTGCCTTGGTACACAAATTATTTCTGGGGTCTTATTGTAATCTCCCTGCTTGTATGGGGTTTAGAAATTGTCTTTCCCTGGAGAAAACAACAAGCTATATTTAGAAGAGATTTTTGGTTAGATGCATTTTATATGTTTTTTAATTTTTTCGCTTTCTCAATTGTAATTAGCGGAGTTTACAAGATTTTAGGGATATTATTTGGTGAATTTAACATCACTGCTAAAAGTCTCGTTATTTTCGATATGTCACATTGGGCTCCTTGGTTACAATTATTGGTATTCTTTATTATACTTGACTTCGTTCAATGGTTTACCCATGTATTATTGCATAAATACCCTTTCTTATGGAAATTTCATAAAGTGCACCACAGTGTAAAAGAAATGGGCTTTGCTGCGCATTTAAGATACCACTGGATGGAAAACATTTTTTATAAACCACTAAAAACTTTTGGTGTAATGATTCTTGGTGGTTTTGAACCTGAGCAAGCATATATTGTTCATTTTATCACCATTGCCATTGGTCACTTTAATCATGCCAATATTAAAATTACTTGGGGAATCTTTAAATATGTAATAAATAATCCAGTGATGCACTTATATCATCATGCATATGAAGTACCGGAAGGAAGAAATGGAATGAATTATGGAATTAGTCTTAGTCTTTGGGATTATATTTTTAAAACAAACTACGTTCCAGAAGATAGCGGAAACGCAGAAATTGGCTTTAAAGGTGATGATAAATTTCCAACTACTTTTATCGCTCAAAATCTATATGGGTTTAAAAAAGGTCAGAAATAAATAAAAACAAGTACACAATAAATATATTGAGACATGAGCCGTTTATAAAATCATAAACGGTTCATTCTATTATACCATATTTATTTTTAAAAAAATAACCCCAGTTTGATAGCGAACTTTACAGTAAAATTTCAAAAAATAAGACTGCAAAATTTGCTCTTAAATTTGCTTTACCTTTTTTTTAATTATCTTAGTTGAAAATCTAAAAACCCATAAATTTCAGCAAAATGAAGGAACTTAAAAAAGAAGACATTAGTCAAGAGGTGTTTGACTTATATGATGACTATGCTCACAACAAAATGGATAGAAAAGAGTTTCTTCAAAAGCTATCTCTATATGCTGTTGGCGCAATCACCCTGCCCGCTTTATTAAGTTTTATTTCTCCAAATTATTTGGACTCTATTAGTGTAAAATCAAATGATCCAAGGCTAAAATCAGAGTTTATTACTTACGATTCTCCAAAAGGAGGAAAAAAAATAAAAGGATTATTTTCTATCTTAAAAGATACTACCAAAAAACTACCTGGCATTATAGTTGTACATGAAAATAGAGGGCTAAATCCTTATATAGAAGATGTCGGTAGAAGAACGGCTTTAGAGGGATTTGTAACTTTGGCTCCAGACGCATTATCGCCTTTAGGCGGATATCCAGGAAATGATGATGACGGGAGAGCAATGCAAAAGAAAAGAGATAGAAATGAAATGTTAGAAGATTTTATTGCTGCCTACAATTACTTAAAAACACACAAAGATTGTAACGGAAAAGTGGGAGTTGTTGGTTTTTGTTTTGGAGGATGGATTTCTAATATGATGGCCGTTAAAATTCCTGATTTAGCTGCAGCTGTTCCTTATTATGGAAGACAACCTTCGCAAGAAAACGTTGTTAAAATTAAAGCTCCTTTATTATTGCAATATGCCGGCTTAGATAAAAGAGTAAATGCTGGTTGGTCAGATTTTGAAATTGCTTTAAAAGAAAACAACATTGAGCATGAAGCTCATTTTTATGCTAATGTAAATCATGGATTTCATAACAATACCACACCAAGATTTGATAAAGAAGCTGCTGAATTATCTTGGGAAAGAACGATCACTTTTTTTAATAAACATTTGAAAGGTTAATTTACATTTCTGTTCTTCCCTCGAAAGCAGAAATCTATTTTCTTTGCAGGTGTCGTTTCGAAATAGTGAAAAATGAATGACAAGAAATCTAATTTTAAAATAAATTCATACTAGTTAGCGGCGTGAAATACGCTCAATCAAAATATATTTTTATTATAGAAGCCCTCAGAATTCCAATCCAACACTATTTATCACTTTAATTTAATTACTTTTATCCTTTAAATATTTAAAGTGAAAAAAAAACCTCTTATCAGCAAAGAATTAGATGATTTTTACAACAAAGCTTCAGAAGAAACCAGACTTGAAAAAGGAATGGGAATTTTTGAATTTGAACGTATTAAAGAACTAATTGAACAACATATTTCTAAACCAAATATCACAATTATTGATATTGGTGGTGGAACGGGAAAATATGCAGAATGGTTAGCAAAAAACGGACATACTGTTCATTTAGTAGAGCCAGTTTTAAAACATATAAAACTAGCAGAAAATAGAGCTAAAAAACTCAAGAAACCTTTTTCTGTTGCTATCGGTGAAGCAAAAAAAATTCCTTTTAAAGACAATACTGCTGATTTGGTACTTTTACATGGTCCTTTATATCACCTGCAAAAAAGAGAAGATAGAATTGCAGCAATCAGAGAAGCAAAGAGAGTTTTAAAAAAAGACGGCATTATTTTAGGCTTTGCAATTAACGCTACAGCTTCAACAGTCGTTGGTTTAATGAATGGAATGATTCATGCCAATTCGTTTTTTGATATGTGTAAAGAGGAACTCACAACAGGACTTCATGATGCGCCAAAAGATTTCCCTTTTTTATTGGCGGATGCGTATTACCATAAACCTCAAGGTTTAAAAAAAGAGTTTTTAGAACAAAACCTCCACTTTATAAATATTTTTGCAGTCGAAGGAATGATTTGGTTAGACAATGAATATTTTGCAAATATGTTAGACAAAAAGAAGTCTAAGACATTAAAAGCGTTGCAAAACTTGACACAAAATGATGAATATTTATTGCCTTTTAGTCCTCATATGATGATAGCTGTGAAGAAGTAGTTTGGCTTTCTGTGCATCAAGAAACAATAGATTTATATTTCATTAAAACCAAAAAATGATAAAAGATACAGCAGTTGGAAAAGACAGAATGTAAAGAGAATTATTGGATAATTTGTGAGAACTGTAAAGGTGATGGCAAAAAAAGGAAGAAGCCCCGCAAGAAAACTCGACTACATTATCAAGCTGCATTGAATCAATTTAAAAAAACAGATTGCGAAGGAATGGCTCCCGAGCTACCTATAGGTCAAATACATCCCTGCTTAAAATGTAAAGGATCTGGTTTGATTCATTCTGCTAGCCAATCTTTACCAAACAAAGAAAACTACCCACACGTTGCTATTATTGGCGGTGGCATTGGAGGAGTGGCTCTAGCCGTTGCCTGTTTGCATCGCGGAATACCGTTTACGCTTTATGAAAGAGACCATAGCTTCGATACACGATCTCAAGGTTATGGACTTACTTTGCAACAAGCAAGTAAAGCCCTCAAAGGATTCGGTATTGCCCAATTAAAAGAAGGAATAACTTCAACCAGACACGTGGTTCACACTACTGATGGAAAAATTATCGGTGAATGGGGAGTTAGAAAATGGGGGCGAACGGAAACAAAAAAATCACCAAGACACACAAATATTCATATTGCTAGACAATCTTTGCGTTTAGCACTGCTTGAGCAGCTCGGTGGATATAATGTTGTAAAATGGGGGCACCAATTACTGAGTTTTAAGGAATCTGAGAATGAAGGTGTAACGCTAAACTTTCAAGTCAAAAACGAGATAAAGAACGCCCAAGCAGACCTTATAGTTGGAGCTGATGGAATTCGTAGTACCGTTAGAAAACTATTAATTGGTGAGGATATTAGCCCTTTACGTTATCTCGGTTGCATAGTAATTTTAGGAATTTCTCCATTAAAGAATCTTGAGGGTATTGAAAGTTCTTTACTAGATTCGGCTACAGTATTTCAAACCGCTAATGGTAACGAACGAATCTATATGATGCCCTATGACTCCGATTCAATAATGTGGCAACTTAGTTTTCCTTTATCAGAAAAAGAAGCTAAAGAATTGAATACCGAAGGAACAAAAGCACTTAAGGAAGAAGCGTGTCGAAGAACTCAGTGGCACAATCCTATTCCTCAGATTATTTCAGCTACCAACGAAGCACAAATTTCCGGATATCCCGTGTATGACCGTGAACTACTCAAACCAGAATTGTTCGAAAATGCTACTAAAGTAACGCTAATTGGCGATGCTGCTCACCCAATGAGCCCCTTCAAAGGTCAAGGTGCAAATCAGGCATTGTTAGATTCCTTGTCATTGGCTCGAGGAATATCAAAACGATGCACACCCGCATCTAAATGGAGAGAAAATGGAATTCGGAAAAGTGTATTACTTGAATTTGAAGCAGAAATGCTAGTCCGCAGTGCTTCTAAAGTGAAGAGCTCTGCAGAGGCTGCTCAGTTACTACATTCCGAGATTATACTTCATGAGGGTAATGCTCCAAGAGGAAAGTATCGAAATAAAAAAGAGGCCTAGTATTGGGTACAAACCGTACTCAAAATTATGAATATTAATCAAATGATGCTTGTTATAAGAAAATGACTTGGTTTATACCTAAACTTTAAAAAATGTAACTCCCTTAACATCTGAGATAAGGCATTAAACTGAATATTACATCCGCCTATAGCTTGGAGTAATTAGGGGGAACGAATCCTATACAACTGATAAAAACCAAGTTGAAAATAATTTATTTAAACAAGAAAGTAAAGTCAACGATTCTAATATTATTTCTTTTATTTTAGGTACTGATTACTCGGAATAAATAAAATAATTTTATAAAACCGTTTTAAACATTTTAACAACAACTATTTTTGTGTCATGAAAAAACAGATTGCTATTTTGGGTGGTGGACCATCAGCTTTTTTATTAGCTGCTTTTTTAGATGCTAAAAAATTTAAAATTACCATCTATGAAAAAAACAAAACAGTTGGTCGTAAATTTTTAGTTGCGGGTAAAGGTGGTTTTAACTTAACGCATTCCGAACCAACTGAGCAGCTTATAAAACGCTACACGTCAAATGATTTTTTAGATAAAGCTCTGCTTCATTTCACCAATACTGATTTTAGAAATTGGCTCGATCAAATTGGGATTCCAACATACGTAGGGAGCAGTAAAAGAGTTTACCCAAAAGAGGGAATTAAACCTATTGAAGTACTGAGTGTAATTCTAAAACATCTCAAAGAAAAAGGAGTTATTATAAAATATGAGCACACTTTCTCTGATTGGGATAATCATAATAACCCAATTATTAATAACATATCATTACAAACAGATTACACCATCTTCTCTCTAGGCGGCGGAAGCTGGAAAGTCACTGGATCTGATGGAAGTTGGCTAGATACTTTTTCTAAAAAAGGAATCAAAACCAAACCATTTCAAGCATCTAACTGCGGATATAAAATTGATTGGAGTCCTAATTTTATAGAAAAAAACGAAGGAATTCCTCTAAAAAATATTGCTATTTCTTGTAGCGCTATTATTCAAAAAGGAGAGGCCGTTATTACTAGGTTTGGATTAGAAGGAAATGCTATTTACGGATTGAGTCCGCAAATTAGAGAACAGTTATCTTCAAAATCAAAAGCAACTATTTTTATCGATTTTAAACCCTCCTTAACATTAGAAAAAGTTCATTCCAAAATAAAATCATCTACTTATAGAAATACAACACAGATTTTAAAAAAAGAACTCAAGCTGAGCGCTCCTAAAATAGACTTATTAAAAATATCTCTACCCAAAGATTCTTATTTAAATACAGCATCATTAGCAAAAAACATTAAAAAATTTCCTTTAGAAATAATAAATATGGCATCCATTGATGAAGCAATCTCCACAGTTGGAGGAATTGATTTAACTGCACTTTCTGAACATTTTGAACTTAAAAAAATACCCAATCAATTTTGCAATGGCGAAATGTTAGATTGGGATGCTCCAACTGGTGGATACCTATTACAGGCTTGCGCAGCTACAAGTGTATATTTAGCGAATTATTTAAATAAAAACAATTAAGTATAGGAGTTTATCAAAGTTAAATTCTGGTCTAACTTTTCACCATATTTTTAGGCATGAAATCTATTTTCTTGTTTTAAAGTTCTTATCTATTGACCTCCATGAGGGAATAAAAAACAGCATTTTGATTGGTGGAATTCAACCAATATATATCTGATCTTTTTAATTAATTACTACCTTAATCATTATAATTTTAATCTGAAACCTAATCCTTAATACCAGGCTGTTTCAACTTCCAATTCGTTTTTACTTTTTCCTTATCAACCATTCTTTTTACGTCCGCTAATAATCGTTTTGCATCATATACAATACCATCTTTAATAGTATATTTTACACCACCAACACGAACCACTTCATTGTCTTTTGTTAATTTAATTGCACCTGTTCCATACAAAACTTTTAAGTTGACTAAAGGGTTCTCTTCAACTATAACAAAATCTGCTAATTTCCCAATTTGTACTGAGCCAATTTTATGATCCCAACCCAATGCTTCAGCACCATTTAAGGTCGCTGCTCGTATTACTTCTAAAGGATGAAATCCTGCTTCGCGCAATAATTCAAGTTCTCTTGCATATGCAAAACCATATAATTGATAAATGAAACCAGAATCTGTACCAACTGTTACACGACCTCCTCTATTTTTATATTCGTTTACAAAAGTCATCCAAAGTTTAAAATTCTCTTTCCATTCAACTTCTTGCTCAGTTCCCCAATAATGCCAATAACTCCCATGTGATATTTTACTAGGTTCATAAAATTTCCAGAGAGAAGGTAATGTATAATCTTCATGCCATTCCGCACGTCTTGCGCGTTGTAAATCCCTACTAGCCTCATAAATATTAAAGGTTGGATCTAGTGTAAAATCTAAACTCAATAATTCATCCATTACTTTATTCCAATGGTCAGAGTAAGGTTTTGCAGCTTGTCTCCATAATTTTCCAGCTTCTTCAAAACGATGTTGTTCATTTTGATAATTATAATCTAAAGGATAGTTTTGAATGGTTCTGTCATTAAATAATGCTTCTGGTAATCCATACCAATGCTCCATTGATGTCATCCCTGCTCTAGCGGAATGCAGAACATTCCATCGTGCAACACTTAATTGTGCATGATGGGCAGTAGATCTTAATCCCAATTTTTTATTTTCTTCAATTGCAGCAGCCATTATTTCTGGTTCTGCTCCAAAAAATTTAATTCCATCAGCTCCATTTTCTGCATTCAACCTAACCCATTCTTTCGCCTGTTTTACAGTTGTAATTGGTTTTTTACTTCCCGAACCAAAGCCAGTATATTCAAAAATTCTTGGAGCTACAATTTTATTCTCAGCACTTTGGCGTTTTAGTTCAATTGCGTTACGCCCACTTGGTTGTCTAACGGTTGTAACTCCATGAGACATCCACAATTTAAAAACATATTCTGGATTAGCTCCTTGGGCTTCGCCACCAATATGACCATGCATATCTATAAAACCTGGTAACAAATACATTCCGTTTGCATCTAATTCTTTGCCCCCTTTTTTTAATATTGGTCTTTTCTTTTCATTAATTTTTACACCTGGGTAACCAACAATTTGCATGTCTACAATTTTATTGTTTTCGACAACAATATCCATTGGCCCACGGGGCGGAGAACCATCTCCATTTATTAACATTACACCTCTTATGATTAATTGAGAATAAGGTCCATCTCCTAAATATTCTTTTTGTGAAAATCCTTGCAAGCTAAAAATGAAAGCGAAGATTATTATTAGTTTTTTTGTCATTATCGTAAACTTAAGTTCGTTGTTTTAATTAAATTTATTACCTAAAAAAAGTGCGTTTAAAAACAATTTATTGGTTCCGTACCAAGCACCTCTAAAGTTAGGATTATCTGCAAATAAAACTGCTCTTCCTTTGCCAATTTTACTTACTAATAAAGATGCTGAAGGTTTAATAAAAGTATCTAAATTCTTTTGAGTGATAAATCCGTCTATGTGAGGATTATTAGTATACTTTGCAACAGTAGCATATGCGTTTTTACTTGGAGATAAAAATATCATGTTGTTTTTATAAACTGGTAATTTTTCTGATCGATAACCAAAACCTAAAGGATGTGTTAAGTCTAAATCTACTTCTAAAATTATCCCTCCCACTCTTTCTCTTCCTTTATTCTCTCTAGCATCTACAAATGGTAACCGTTTAATTTCTTCTTTCTTTTTATCTTTAACTTTCGGTTTTTTAGTCAAACTTTCTTTTACTATTTTTTTATCAATCAGCCATTTAGATCCACCCGCAATGGTGACAATGGTATTTCCTTTAGAAACCCAATTTTTTAATTTTAGCCTTTGTATTGAATCTAATTGCGAATAGTTCCCAGACACCATTACAAGTGTATTATACTTATCTAGATTTGCTCTTCTAAAATTATTCATTCTAACTTTTGTAATTGGCATGTCTATTCTCGTATCTAGTAAATGCCAAACTTCTCCTGCTTCTAAAGAATTTACACCTTCGCCAACTAACATAGCTACTTTAGGCTTTGTTAAGGCTCTAAAATTATTAGATCCTAAATCAATCCCTTTAATACTATAACCACTATTAGTTCCAAAAACAGGAATATCATATTTGGTCTGCGCTGCTGAAACAATCTTATATACTTCTGCACTTGATTTTTTTTGTTTGCTAATCGGAATTAATAAACTTCCGTAGTTAAAACTTTTATTTCCATTATTCGTGCTGATAGTAAAAGGCTTGAAAGCCGATGCAACAGTTAATCCTTTAGATTGCATATAATACAATGCTGCGGGGGTATAATAATCGTCCCAATCTAAAATATAAGCATAACTAGATTTTTTAATTTTTGTATTGTTTACGATTCCATTTACGGATTTAATTTCTGCTCCTAATTTTACAGATTTCAATCCTTTAGATTTCATATTGTAGAAATTAGCAACGCTCCAAGCCGAAGCATCATAATACACACTATCTCTATATTTAGAATATGTTTCGAACATAGTTTGTACCATTCTATGTTGAGCTTGTTTTAAAGGAACAACAAACTTTTTTCCTTTTTTATAAACTTTTATCTTATGAGATAATAATTGTTCTATAAATGCTTTATTCCGATTCATATCATAAGCATCTCCAAACTCATAACCAGCAAAACCAGTTTTTGCTTTCTGTGATATTGCTGTTTTAAAAAATGTTTGTTGGTACTTTCTTAAAAATGCTTTATTCTCAACTGCAGCTTTTATAGTTGCAAAACCAGATGTGTATTGATTTCTAATAGTAAATGCAAATGTCATTTTACCATAATCTGTATCTTGCACATGTCCTCGAGAACTTGCTTGTTCAAACAACAAAGCTAAACCTCCTTGTAAATCTGGATACGAAGAGCCATAACCTGGATAGGTTCCATCGAACGATTCTTTTGTATAATAAAAAGAGCCAATTTTATCTAAAGCGCTCGAAAAATAAGGAGCAAATAAATCATTCAAATCTTCATAATTTTCTTTTGGCATAATTGGATCCAAAGAACCAATTGGTTTCATAGGTTCAAAAAAATGATTACTATTTGTGCCCATTTCATGGAAATCTGTAACCACATTTGGATACCAACTATGCATCCATTTTAATTTTCCTTTACTTTCTGGATGAACTCCTAATAACCAATCTCTATTTAAATCGAACCAATAATGATTCGTTCTTCCTCTAGGCCAAGCTTCATTATGTTCTGCATCTATATTATCTGACACTAATGCTTTTGCTTTAAATTGATTAGCCCATTGCGTATGTCTATCTCTACCGTCTGGGTTAATGGTTGGATCTATAAAAATGATAGATTTATTTAAATAGTTAATTACTTCTGAATTTGTTGATGCAACTAAAGTATAAGCAGTTAATAAAGCTGCTTCTGAACTCGATGGTTCATTACCATGAACATTGTACCCTAATTGAATAAATACTGGAACATCATTATAGTTTTTTGGATTTTTATTAGGATCAACAAAAGCTAAATGCTGGTTTTTAATACTTTCTAAATTGCTTAAATTTTTTGGAGAAGAAACTGTTAGCATGACTAACTTTCTTTGTTCGTGAGTTTTCCCATACACTTCTATAGTTGCTCTATCAGAAACTTCAGCAAGTTTATAAAAGTAGGCAACAATTAAATCGTGTCTCGTATGTTGTTCCCCAATAGGGTATCCTAAAAATTCTTCTGGAGTTGGAATGACTTTATTAAACGGAGCTTTGTCTTTAAAAAAATAATCTTGCGCTTGTGAGCTACTGCTTACTATTACAGAAAAAAACAATAAAAAAACAAGTTTGGTAAATTTCATTAGTTTGATGTATAAATAATTCCTTCTAAAAATACTAATAATTCATAGTTCTGGTCTTAAAAATCCAATATTTAACAATTATTTTTGGTTAAATCATTAAAATTCAATACCTTAAAACTTAAAAAAGCACCTTTAAGCACATGTTATATAAAAAAATAGTATTTGAAAAAATTAAGAAAATAAATCAAAATGATGAGTTTTTAGAGGCTCTTTAAGTCCTCATATTTTTATTGCTGTGAAAAAATAAAAATTGTAATAGAAACATTTAAAAAAGTAAGGTTATGATAGCTAATGTAATTACTAAAATAGCATAAAAAACAAGTATACCTATTTTGAAATAAGACCTTACACTTATAAAACCAAGCTTATTTATAATGACAATACTATTTTACAACAAAAAGTATTTTTACCATTTCTAAAGGAGAGCATGAAAGATTTAAAAGTGGACTTTAATCTTTATCACATTAACCAACTCTAAAAAAATACAAATTATTGGGAACTAAATTTAAAAAAGTAATCAACTTAAAAAAATTACTACCTCCTTTTCTTTTTAGGAGCTCTGCTAACTTTCTTTTTTCGTTTGTTAAAAGGAATCGCATCATCGAAAGTATGCTGCGCTACTTTATGAGTCGTTTTATTCTTTTTCCAAGAATTAGAATCTGGTAATAATACTTTTAATAAATCTTGTCTTCCAACTTTATTTAAAGTATTCCGAATCCAATCTTTATTTTCTTTCTTGTACCAAAAGAAAAATTTATGTTGATCTTCACGTTCCTTTTTTGATTTTGGAGTTTTTGTTGGTTTTAGTGTATAAGGATGATATCCAGAATAATAAATTACAGTTGCCACCGTCATTGGCGTCGGAGTAAAACCTTGCACTTGTTCAAGCTGAAAGCCCATATCTTTGGTTTCTGCAGCTAAATTTGCCATATCTTCTACTTCGCTGGCTGGATGACTAGAAATAAAATACGGAATCAATTGTAAATTCAATTTTTTCTTTATATTTATTTTGTCAAAACGTTCTTTAAACATATGGAAATACTTAAACGAAGGTTTACGCATTAACTTTAAAACCGGATCAGAAGTGTGTTCTGGCGCGACTTTTAATCGTCCAGAAACGTGTTTTGTCATTACTTCTTCTGTATACGCATCTAACTCTTTTGGATCTGCATTTTTATTAAATTCAGGCACCAACATATCATGTCTAATTCCACTTCCAATAAAAGATTTTTTAATCTTTGGATGTTTATCAACCGCTTGATACAATTCCGTCAATGGTTTATGAGATGTATCTAGATTAGAACAAATTACTGGCGAAATACAACTTGGTGCAACGCATTTATCGCAAATAGATTGTACTTTTCCTTTCATCTGATACATATTTGCAGAAGGCCCGCCAATATCAGATAAGTAACCTTTAAAATCTGGCATATTTGCCACTTTATCAATCTCTTTCAAAACAGATTCTTGACTTCTACTCGCAATAAATTTTCCTTGATGGGCAGAAATAGTACAAAAACTACAACCACCGAAACATCCTCTATGAATATTGATTGAGAATTTTATCATCTCAAACGCAGGAATTGGTCCACGTTTATCATATTTTGGATGCGGTAAACGCGTAAAAGGTAAATCAAAGGAACCATCAATTTCTTTTTCTGTCATTGTTGGAAAAGGTGGATTAATCACCAATGTCTTCCCCTCAACATCCTGTAAAATTCTTCTTGCCTTTAATTTATTAGATTCCTGTTCAATCACTTTAAAATTTGAAGCAAATGTTTTTTTATCAGCTAAACAAGCTTTATGAGAATTGATTGTTACATCTTCCCAATCGTTTACCACTGGTAAACTTTCCTCCTTTTGATTGATAAAAATAGCCGTTTGTTTTATATTTTTTAAGCTAGAAAACGGAACACCCTTTTGCAATAACTCTACAATTTCACGCAAAGGTTGCTCTCCCATTCCATACACCAACATATCTGCTTTAGAAGTTTCTAAAATAGTTGGTAATAACTTGTCAGACCAATAATCATAGTGCGTAACACGTCTTAAAGAAGCTTCAATTCCGCCTATTAAAACAGGAACATCAGGAAATTTTTCTTTTAAAATTTTCGAGTACACAGACGTTGCATAATCAGGTCTAAACCCTTTATCACCATTTGGCGTATACGCATCTTTATCTCGTCGTCTTTTACTAGCGGTATAATTACTAACCATAGGGTCCATACAGCCACCAGTTGCCCCAAAGAACAGACGAGGTTTTCCTAATTTTTCAAAATCTTGAAGATTATCTGTTACACTTGGTTGTGGCACAATTGCTACGCGCAAACCATAACTTTCTAAAATTCTACCAATTACAGCTGGTCCAAATGAAGGGTGATCTACATAAGCATCTCCACTAAATAAAATAACATCCAATTGATCCCAACCACGAATTTTAACTTCCTTGTTTGTAGTTGGTAACCAATCTGTTAATTGATGTTTTTTTGTTTCCTGCATATTTTGCAAAAATAAGGGTTTTTAGTTGACGACGCAGTTTATAGGTTGATTTATTTACGGATGGGTTTTACTGCAAAGGTATGCTCCGCAAAGAACAGCTATTAGTAACGTTTTAGATCGGTGTTTTTTCTTATCAAAAAGAACCAGCGCTTTCTTTATCCTGATGCCATTATCATAATTTTTAATGTCTATTTAACAACTAAATGTGGAACTGTATCTACATTCCAATCAATTACTAAACCACCAGCTAGAGACTTTGCAACCTCTTTACCGTATAAAAATTCGCATAAATACAAAGCTGCTTCAAACGATTTTGCACCTCCAGCTGAAGTAATATATTTTCCATCATGCACAAATAAAACATCTTTTCTGATATCTAATTCAGGAAACATTTTTCTCATTGTATTAATATCAGAAGGAAAAGTAGTAGAAACCTTACCTTTCAATAATTCTGCTTTTGCCAATACAAAAGCACCATCACAATGAGAGGTAACGTAAGTAGCTTCTTTATCAACTTGCTTCACAAAATCAATCATAGCTATATCTTCTAAATCAGAATTTAAATGATGTTCTGCAGAAGGCACTACAAAAATATCAATTTTTGGTAACGAATCTTTAAGGTAATTATAATCTGGCATAATTCTCATACCTTCAAAAGTGGTAATAGCTTGATCTGTATTTGCAACTGTAAATACATTCATTGCTTTAATATTTTTTCTAAAAATTGTATGTTGAAAAATATCAAAAGGGGCAGTTAACTCTGTATTAAAAGTTCCATCCATAATTAAAAAAGCAACGTTATATCTTTCTTTTTCTAACTTTAGAAACGTTTTTTTTTGAGATACTTCTTCCTTAATTGGATTTTTCTTGTTTATACTATTAGATTGACAACTTAGTATTATAATCAGCAACAAAGGGAAAAATAATCTTTTCATTTTATGAATTTTTAATCCATGATAAAAGTATCTAAAATCATTTTAACAGTTCATTTATTTAATAATTCTTTTTTTGTTTTGTAGCTTTAGCAATAATTTAAAATAATTTCCCCATGCGTAGATATATTATTCTTGCAATATTTAGTTTTTTTCTAATCACAAATTGTGATAAATCATCACAAGAAAGAACACTTAAAAAAGACACTTATGTTCTGGACAACTACACAAAGCAAGAAGTTGACATTGCAATGAGAGATGGAACTAAACTCCACACAACCATTTACACTCCAAAAGACAACAGTAAAAAATATCCTATTTTAATGCAAAGAACTCCATACAGTTCTGCGCCATATGGAGCAGGTAAAATGAAAACTAAAATTAGCCCGAATATTCATTTAATGAAAGAAGGAAATATTGTAGTGTATCAAGATGTTCGCGGTCGTTGGATGAGCGAAGGGGTTTATGATAATATGCGTGCTTACATTCCAAATAAAACAGCAAACCAATCTGACGAAGTCTCTGATACGTTTGATACGATTGATTGGCTTGTAAAAAACGTTGAATACAATAATGGAAATGTTGGAACCTGGGGAATTTCTTATCCCGGACATTATGCCACTATTTCTGCCATTGATGCGCATCCGGCTTTAAAAGCAGCTTCTCCACAAGCTTGTATTGGGGATTTTTTCTTTGACGATTTTCATCATAATGGCGCATTTCTATTAAGTTATTTTAGAGCAATTTCTTTATTTGGAACCTACAAAGATGCACCTACAAATTCTGCTTGGTATTCTTTTCCAAAAATGAATTCGCAAGATCAATATCAATTTTTTCTAGACAAAGGTCCTCTAAAAAACTTGAATGAATATTTTCAATATGATAAATTAGATGTGAAAACTGCTGAAAATAAAGATAAAATTGATGATTTTTTCTGGAAAGAAATTGTAGAACATCCTAATTATGATTCCGTGTGGAAAAGTAAAGGAATTATACAGCATATGAATAAAGTTCCGTCTTCTGTGGCAACGATGATTGTTGGTGGTTGGTTTGATGCTGAAGATTTATATGGGCCTTTAGAAACCTACAAAGGAATTGAAAAAAATGGAATAGAAAATTACAATACACTTGTTTTTGGACCTTGGGACCATGGAAAATGGGCAAGTTCTAGGGTTAGAAATTCTGTAGGAAATTATTATTTTGGAGATTCTATTTCATTAAAATTTCAGAAAGAAATTGAAACAAAATTCTTTAATCATTTCTTAAAAGGAAAAGGGGATAAAAATTCAGGTTTACCAGAAGCCTATGTTTTTGATTCTGGTAAAAAAGAATGGAAAACTTATGATGCTTGGCCTCCAAAAAATGTAATCAAAGAAGATTGGTTTTTATCAGAAAATCAAGAATTGACTATTACTAAAAAAGCATCAAAAGAAATTAAATTTATAAGTGATATTAAAAGACCTATTCCATATTCCGAAGATATCAAAACCGTTTTTACGCCAAGAAAATATATGACAGATGACCAACGTTTTGCCGCAAGAAGACCAGATGTTCTGGTTTTTGAAACGGATGTTTTAACCGAAAATTTAACGTTAGCTGGAGATATTTTAGCAAAACTTAAAGTCGCAACTACCGGAACCGCAGCAGATTGGATTGTAAAAGTAATTGACGTGCATCCTTCAGATTTGGCCGAAGATAATGAAGGTTTACAAGATCATTTAAAAATGAGTAATTATCATTTAATGGTTAGAAGTGAAGTTTTACGCGGTCGTTTTAGAAATAGTTTTGAATTTCCAGAACCATTTACACCAAACAAAAAAACGGATGTTAATATAAAATTACAAGATGTTTTTCACACCTTTAAAAAAGGACATAAATTACAAATACAAGTGCAGAGTACTTGGTTCCCTTTAATAGATTTGAATCCTCAAACTTATGTAGACAATATATATAAAGCTGATGAGAAAGATTTTAAAACACAAACACATACTGTTTTTACTGATTCTAGCATTGAGTTTTCAGTATTGAAATAACGAGTTTAATTATACAACTACTAGATTTTAAAAACATATACTCATGAAAATTAAAATTCAATTCCTACTCCTTTTTCTTATTACCTATTCAATACAGTCTCAAGAAAAAGCAGTACCCGTTTTTAAAGATGGAGAAGCACAAATAGTAGAAGCATTTAAAAATCCAAAAGATTGGTTACGTCATGATTTATGGGTAGAAACTTCATTTGATACGGACGGAGATGGAAGATTAGACAGAATGCATGTAGATGTATCAAGACCTGCGCAAACTGAGAGCGAAGGTTTAAAGTTACCTATTGTATATATCTCTAGCCCTTATTTTGCTGGTGTTGCACCAGATACAGAAGGAGCTTTTTGGAATGTAAAACATGAACTTGGAGAGAAAGTAGCAGATATTGTTCATCCAGAAGTTACAAGAAGAGGAAAAAGACCAATTATTTCAAATTCTCATATTAAAACCTGGGTGCCAAGAGGTTATATTGTTGTGCATTCTTCTTCTCCAGGAACTGGATTATCTGATGGTGCACCAACTGTTGGTGGAGATAATGAATCTTTAGCACCAAAAGCAGTTATAGACTGGTTAAATGGTCGTGCAAAAGGGTTTATTTCTAGAGAAGGAAGTGAAGAAGTGAAAGCATTTTGGTCTACAGGTAAAGTAGGAATGACAGGAACTTCTTACAATGGAACAATTCCTTTAGCAGCTGCAACAACTGGTGTAGAAGGTTTAGAAGCAATTATTCCAATTGCCCCAAATACTTCTTATTATCATTATTATCGCTCAAATGGTTTGGTACGTTCTCCTGGAGGTTATTTAGGTGAAGATATAGATGTGTTATACGATTTTATTCATAGTGGAAAAGAGGAAAATAGAGCACGAAATAATAAAGTTGTGAGAGACACTGAAATGGCAAATGGTATGGACAGAGCCTCTGGAGATTATAATGACTTTTGGGCTGGACGTGATTATCTAAATCAAATGAAACCAATGAAAGCTGCATTATTAATGTCTCATGGTTTTAATGATTGGAATGTAATGCCTGAGCATAGTTATAGAATATATAAAAAAGCTTCGGAAATGGGCTTACAAACTCAAATTTTTTACCATCAAAATGGTCATGGAGGTCCACCACCGATGAAAATGATGAATCGTTGGTTTACTCGTTATTTACATGGAGTTGAAAACAACGTTGAGAATGATGCAAAAGCTTGGATTGTAAGAGAAAATGATAAAAAAAATGAGCCAACTTCTTATAAAAATTATCCAAACCCAGAAGCAGAAGCTGTTACTTTTTATTTAAATGGCGGAGCTCCTAAAGTTGGAGGTTTATCCCTAAATAAATCATCATCGAAAGCCAAAGAAACTTTGGTAGATAATTATTCTTTTTCCGCAGAAACTTTGGCACAAGCAGGTTACACAAATCATCGTTTGTTATATGTTACCCCAATTTTAAAAGAAAATATTCATATCTCTGGTTTATCATCAATAACAATTAAAGCAGCAAGTTCTAAAGCTGCTGTAAATTTATCTGTTTATTTAGTTTCTTTGCCATGGAATAAGGATAGAATAGTAAAAATAACCGATAATATTATTACCCGGGGTTGGGCAGATTTACAAAATCACAAATCGCTAACAGAAAGCAAACCATTGAAACCTGGTAAGTTTTATAAAATGACTTTCGATTTTCAACCTGATGATCAAATTATAAAAAAAGGACAACAAATTGGTTTAATGATTTTTTCTAGTGATAATAATTACACCTTGCTGCCAGAGCCAGGAACTGAATTAACAGTTGATTTAAAAGGAACTACAATTACAATTCCAATTGTGGGAGGTAAAGATGCCTTTAAAAAAGCAATTGACTAAAAATAAATTTAATTTTAATCTGTATTTTCTAGATTTTTTTATGGTCTTAAATTTAGAATTTAAGAGAGTATAAATTGGAAAATTGAATTTCACTCATCTTTTTTGATGGTAAAAATAAAGATCAGCTTCAAAAGCATCGGTCTATTTTTTCAAGAGAAAACTATTTTCCTTTTTTAATAGAATGCAAATAAGAACTAATTGAGAAATATTATAAATTGATGAAGCAAGATATTATCATTATTGGAGCAGGTTTATCAGGAATTGGAGCAGCTTGTCATTTAGAAAGAAAAAACAAAAATAAAAAATATTTAATTTTAGAAGCTAGAGAAGAACTAGGTGGAACTTGGAGTTTATTTAAATACCCAGGAATTCGCTCTGATTCAGATATGTATACTTTTGGTTATTCTTTTAAAACTTGGGATGATGATAAATCTTTTGCAGACGCTCCTTCAATCTTAAGATATTTAAATCAAGCTTCAGAAGAATTTAATGTAAAAGATAAAATTGTATATCATCAAAAAGTAATCTCCTATAATTTTGATACCGAAGATAATTTATGGACACTAAAAGTAATAAATCCTACTACTCAAGAAGAATCTTATTATTCTTCGCAATTTATTTTTAATGCAAGTGGATATTACAATTATGATCATGGTTATACTCCAGAATTTAAAGGCCTAGAAAATTTTAAAGGAACATTTATTCATCCTCAAAAATGGAATACAAATTTAAATTATAAAGATAAAAAAGTAGTAGTGATAGGTAGTGGAGCAACCGCTGTAACCATAGTTCCAAAGATTGCAGAAGACGTATCTAAAGTAACCATGTTGCAAAGAACACCAACGTATATTGCTGCTTTACCAAATAAGGATAAAATTGCAAAGTTTCTAAAATTTATATTACCAAGTAAAATTGCACATACTTTAGTACGAGTAAAAAATATTTTGGCAGATATGTTATTCTATAATTTGTGCAGAAAGTTTCCAGAAACGATGAAAAAATTCATTTTAAAAGGAATTAAAAAAGAGTTAGGTAATGAGTTCCCATTAGAACCTCATTTTTCACCAAATTATAGGCCTTGGGATCAACGTTTTTGCTTAGTGCCAGATGGCGATTTTTTTAAAGCTATTAAAAAAGGAAAAGCTGATGTAATAACGGACTCTATTGATGTTTTTATAGAAAATGGAATTCTTTTAAAATCAGGAAAAATTATAGAAGCTGATATTATTATTAGTGCAACTGGTTTAAAACTACTACCGTTTGGTGGAGCTAAAATATCGCTCAACAATACCCCTTTCGATATTACAAAACAGTTTATTTATAAAGGACTAATGTTAAGTGAACTCCCTAATTTTTTGGTTTTTGCTGGTTATACAAACGCCTCTTGGACTTTAAAAAGTGATTTGACAAGTGAATATATTTCAAGACTTTTAAAGTATTTGGATAAAAATAATTATAAATCGGTGTACGCAAAAGTTATAGAAAAAAACCTAGGAGAATTACCTTTAATCGATTTAGATTCTGGTTATATTCATAGAGCGAAAGATATTTTACCAAAACAAGGAGATCAATTTCCTTGGAGATTATATCAAAACTATATTTTAGACTTTAAAGCTTTAAGAATAGACTCCGTTAAAGATAAAAGATTACAATTTAGATAATCCTTATTAAATCGTTTATTTTTGCAGTATGTTTAAACCAAGAATAGAAATAGAAAAAGACGATTATTACTTGAATGAACAAGGTTACAAGGTCTTTACAGAAAAGTATCATTTAAAAAGAGGCTATTGCTGTAAAAGTGGTTGTAAACATTGCCCCTTTGGATATGATAAAAAAACAGATACTTTTAAATAATTAAGTGACTTTTTATCTAAAAAGGTTCATAGTAAAAGAATATAAAATTAAATAAAATGATAAAAAAAATTTTAGTGTTAGTAATTGCAATGCAATTTACAAGTTGCGCAGAATTGCAAAAAGTAGTAAGTCAGTTGCCTAATAGTGGTGGAGGAATATCTCAAGAGCAAATAGGAAATGGTTTAAAACAAGCTTTGGATAATGGAATTAAAAATCAGGTTACCAAATTAACCTCAAAAGACGGTTTTTACAGAAACGATTTAGTTAAAATTTTATTGCCAGAAGAATTGAAAGCTGTAGATAAAGGTTTGCGTAAAATAGGTCTTAGCAATTTAGCAGATGAAGGTATAAAAGTATTAAATAGAGCTGCAGAAGATGCTGTTAAAACCGCGACTCCAATCTTTGTAAATGCAATAAAAAACATGTCTTTTAAGGATGCTAAAAATATACTTTTAGGAGAACAAAATGCAGCAACATCCTATTTAAAAAATGAAACATCAACTGCTTTGTATAGCGAATTTACACCAGTAATTAAAAACTCATTTGGTAAGGTAGGGGCAGATAAAGTTTGGGCAAACTTAATTAACAAATACAACTCAATTCCTTTTGTAAACAAAGTAAACCCAGATTTAACAGGGTATGTAACAAAACAAGCATTGCAAGGTGTATACACAATGATTGAAGTTGAGGAAAAAGGAATTCGTGAAAAAGCGGGATTACGCAACACAGCTTTGCTAAAGCAAGTTTTTGCATTACAAGATAAAATATAAATTGTAAAAAGAAAAAATAGTTATAAAACCTCTGTGCATTTAAACAACAGAGGTTTTCTTATTTAGCATGTATGGCTTTTGTATGGTCATTTAGTTTGTTAAGTACTAGGAAATAAATTAGTTTTGAAAAAAATTAATTTATGAAGTACTTATTTACCATATTATTTTTATCAATTACCTTATTTTCTAATGGACAAACTGTAGAAGATGATTTTGAAGGGAATGGAACAATTTCTACTTGGGCTACCGATGAATCAGCAATGAATACATCCTTTGCAAATCCTTATAAAGAAAGTATAAATACTTCTAATACGGTTCTAGAATATAAAGATGATGGAGGCCAATATGCAAATATATTTTTTGACACTTCCAATACATTTGACTTATCTGCATATCAAACTTTTACTCTAAAAATATATGTTCCGTCAGCTAGTCTCACCCAAAATGAAAACAACCAAATATCTTTAAAGTTACAAGACAATACTTTAGGTGAAAAATGGACTACTCAAACGGAAATTATAAAGCCGATTATTTTAGATCAATGGCAAACGATTGCATTCGATTTTAAAAATGATACTTTTTTAAAATACAATGAGAACTCGGCTGACCCTATAAATAGAAAAGACTTTAATAGAGTTTTAATACAAATTAACGGTGAAGACAATAATGCTAAAGTAACAGCATACATTGATGATTTTTTATATGACGGCACCATTACTGACAGTAATAATAATGGTGAAGATCCTGTTTTTGACAACTTAGTTTGGTCTGATGAATTTAATGGTACAGGTCCTATTGATAACAGTAAATGGTTTCAACAAACAAGACCCATTATAAATGGACAAAGTTGGGCTAATGGAGAAATTCAGCATTACACGGATAGCAATACAAATTCTTTTATGGTAAATGGTTCTTTAAAAATTGTAGCTAAAAAAGAAACATACAATAGTTACGGAGTTACTAAACAATACACTTCTGCAAGACTGAATTCTAAATTTGCTTTTACCTATGGTAAAATTGAAATTAGGGCAAAAATGCCTTTTGGAGTAGGTACTTTCCCTGCTCTCTGGATGCTAGGTCAAAACATTACAGAAACTGGAGGTTATTGGGCTGCTACTCATGGAACAACCGGTTGGCCAGATTGTGGAGAAATAGATATTATTGAGCATTGGGGTAACAATCAAGACTTTGTACAAAGTGCTATGCATAATAGATCTAGCTTTGGAGGCACTGTGAATAAAGGAGGAAGAAAAATTAATAATGCATCCACAGAATTTCATATTTATACTCTAGATTGGAATTCTAATAAAATGACTTTTAGTGTAGATGGCATCGTTCATTATGTATATAATCCAGAAGATAAAAACATTCAAAACTGGCCTTATAATGCGCCTCAATATTTATTATTTAATGTTGCTATTTTACCAAACATAGCATCAAATTTTACAGAAAGCGCAATGGAAATTGACTATGTTAGAGTCTATCAAGAATCTGTAGCATCTGTCTCTGATATTAATAACTTGTTAGACATAAAACTTTTCCCTAATCCTGTAAATGATAAATTAAACATTCAATTTTCTTCAGATCTTGGTAAAATTAAAGGAACTATTTATTCTTTAACAGGTCAAAAAATTCAAACATTTGTTCAAAATAGTTCAAAGAAAACGATAGAAACCTCTAAATTATCAAAAGGTATTTATTTCTTAAAATTAGAATCTGAAAAAGAAACATCAACTCATAAGATTGTTAAAAAATAATATCAACAATATTGTAAGTCAAAATGTTTACACTAATTTTATACGTTTAAGCATTCAGCAAAAATTTATGTACCACTTAAAATAGTTGAATAGTTGCAAGTAACATCTAAAGAGAAAGTATATCGCTCATTGAAAAATCTAATAACTATCTAAAGATTTGTAGATGAACTAATGAGTAATATAGCTACCTATAAAGGCATGAAGTTACTCGAAAAAATTAATCAAATTCGTTACTTTCAAAAAAATCTCAGGATATAAAATATTTAAAGTATTCGGAAGAATCCTTAATCATTATTTCCTTTGATAGCATTTACATCCATTTTAAAATATTTAATTCCAAAAACGGAAAGCAACAATTGTTCATGAAAAACTTCTTTCATTTGGTTCTAAAAATCCTTTTTCAGAAAAAGATATTTAGAATCTATTTTCTAGGATGAAGCTCATTTCTGTTTGTAGTTCTTTCGCTTTTAAAGCAGCCACTTGTGCAAAATCTGTAGAATTTGAAGCATAAATTATTCCTCTTGACGAATTGATTAACAAACCAATATTTTCTGATAATCCATATTTACAAACATCCTGCAAGTTTCCTCCTTGTGCTCCCACTCCAGGAACTAACAGAAAAGAATCCGGAACTATTTTTCTGATTTCTTTAAAATATTCAGCTTTTGTAGCTCCAACAACATACATCAAGTTTTCTGAATTTCTCCAAGATTTTGAAACTTGTAAAACTTTTTTATACAATTCCTGATCGTTGACGTGCAAGGTCTGAAAATCAAAAGCACCTTCGTTAGAAGTTAATGCCAACATAATAGTGTGCTTATCTTTAAAATCCAAAAAGGGTTCAACAGAATCTTTACCCATATAAGGCGCTACAGTAACAGAATCAAAAGCCAAATCTTGTAAAAAAGCCTTCGCATACATTGTTGATGTATTGCCTATATCTCCTCTTTTTGCATCTGCAATTGTAAAAATTTCTGGATGTTTGTTATTGATGTAAGAAATTGTTTTTTCCAGCGCTTGCCAACCTTTAAGACCATAAGCCTCATAAAAAGCAGTATTTGGCTTGTAGGCAACACACAAATGGTGCGTTGCATCAATAATGGCTTTGTTAAATTCAAAAAATGGATCTTCTAATTTTAATAAATGCCTAGGAATTTTACCAAGATCTACATCTAAACCTATACATAAAAAAGATTTTTTTTGTTTTATTTGTGATACAAGTTGTTGCGTTGTCATTACTTTTGCTTAAAGTTAAACAAAAGTACTATTTTTAACTTTTAACATTTGTAAGTTATTTCCTTTTTAATTAACCTTTTTCTATGAAAAAATTATTTCTTTTATTGATTATCGTTTTTATAAGTTGTAACTCAGAACAACCTACACAGTTTTCTACCGACGCATATAAGGAAATGTTGATTGGTCTAGACGATTCTAAAATAACGCTAAGAGAAGTTTTATATAATTATAAAGGGAAAAAAATCTTTATAGATGTTTGGGCCTCTTGGTGCAAAGATTGTATTGTGGGCGTGCCAAAGGTAAAAGAATTACAAAAAGAATTTCCTGGTGTAGTATTTTTGTTTTTATCTGTTGACAGGAGCAATCCTTCCTGGAAAAGAGCTATTAAAAGGTACAATTTAAAAGGAGTACATTATAATTTACCAGAAGGAATGAAAGACGGTAAATTTGTAGATTTCATCAATTTAAATTGGATTCCAAGATATATGGTTATCGATGAAACTGGAGAAATAACTTTATTTAAAGCTACAAATGCAGCAGACAAAAAGATAAAAGAAGTGTTAAAAAAAATCAAATAAATCGTTTTAGTAACTATTTCTTTTTCTACATGATTTTTGCCTTTCCATTTCTTAAATTTACATCAAAATTAAAGATAGAATAATACCAATATTTTAAGTACTAAAATTAGAATTATGAGAACAAAAATAGTAGCAGGAAACTGGAAAATGAACAATACTAAAAAGGAGAGTAAACAACTAATCAAAGATTTGAAAAAATCTATTAAAAAAGAGAAGTTAGAAAATACTCGTGTAATTGTTTCTCCTACTTTTGTCAATTTATCTTCATCTATAAAAGCCGCTAAATATTCTAAAATTGAAGTAGTTGCACAAAATATGCATGAGGCTAAAAACGGAGCTTATACTGGCGAAATTTCTGCGGACATGTTAAAAGCAATCGGAATTAAAACGGTTATTTTAGGTCACTCAGAAAGAAGAACCTATTTTAATGAAACGGATGAAAGTTTAGCTAAAAAAGTAGATGCTATTATAGAAAATGAATTAGAAACTATTTTTTGTTTTGGAGAATTATTAGAAGATAGAAAATCTGAAAATCATTTTGCAGTTGTAGAAAGTCAATTAAAAAATGCACTATTTCATTTAGAAGCGGGTGCTTGGAAAAGTATTATTTTAGCTTACGAACCTGTTTGGGCAATTGGAACCGGAGAAACGGCAAGTGCAGAACAAGCGCAAGAAATGCATGCATTTATTAGAAGCATTATAGAAAAAAAATACAATAAAGAAGTGGCTGATGAAGTTTCTATTTTATATGGAGGAAGTGTAAAACCTGCCAATGCAGAAGAAATATTCTCTAAGCCAGATGTAGATGGTGGTTTAATTGGAGGAGCCGCTTTAAATGTAGATGATTTTACCGGAATTATTAAAGCTATTTAAATCTCGTATTTAAAGATATTTACAATAAATTTGCATCAGGATTTAAATCTTGGTGCATTTTTTTTACGATACATTTATGGACAATATTTATATAGAATATAATTTTAAGGTAATTCCAAAAGAGCCCGCAGCAGAAATTTTAATTGCAGAATTAGGTGCTGTTGGTTTTGAGAGTTTTGTTGAAAATGAAGACGGAGTAACCGCGTATATCCAAAAAGAAGAATGGAATTCAAATATTCTGGATACTATTTTTGTTTTAAACTCTGATGAATTTTCAATTGAATATAATCAGAACGAAGTTGAACAAACAAATTGGAATGCAGAATGGGAAAAGAATTTTACACCTATTGAAGTGGATGAAATAGTGAGTATAAGAGCTCCTTTTCATGAAAATCCTAATTTAAAGTACGATATTGTTATTGAACCAAAAATGAGTTTTGGTACGGGACATCATGAAACTACGCACATGATGGTTCAACATTTATTACAATTAGATTTAAACAATAAGCAAACTTTAGACATGGGATGTGGAACTGGAATATTAGCCATTTTTGCTGAAATGAAAGGTGCGAAACCAATTGATGCTATTGATATTGATAATTGGTGTTATGAAAATTCTATAGAAAATGTTACCCGAAATAATTGTCATCATATTTCCGTTTTTGAAGGAGATTCATCCCTTTTAATCAATAAAAAGTACGATCTTATTATTGCTAATATCAATAGAAATATTTTATTGATGGATATGAAAGTGTACGCAAACTGTTTAAAGGAAAAAGGTATACTTTTATTAAGTGGATTTTATGAAGAAGATATTCCGATCATTGATGCTGAGGTTTCTAAATATAATTTAAAATTAGAAAATTTTATACAACGAAATAATTGGGTTGCATTAAAATACAATAAATTGTAATTTTGTAAAATGAGTACTAAAGAGAAAATTAAAGAAGAAGTTGACATATTAGAGCAAAAAGCACATCAACATGAAATAGTACTTCATAATGACGAAGTAAATACTTTTGATTTTGTGATAGAGGCTTTAATTAGCGTTTGTGAACATACTTTAGAGCAAGCTGAACAATGCACTATGTTAGTCCACTATAAAGGAAAATGCACAGTTAAATCTGGAACCTATAAAGATTTAGAGCCTCGATGTTCTAAATTATTACATTTAGGCTTATCTGCAGAACTCGTATAATTTATGGAAAATGTTTTAAAATATTACGAATTTTCTCTTTTTATAAAAGACGAATCTAATGCATTTCATGGAAATCAAATTGCGTTTACTGAATTAAATGCTACACACTTTTTAATTTTTGAAAAAAAAGAGGATGCCTATAATCTCTATGTGTCAAGATATTCTCATAAAAATGAAATTGGGGTAAAACCGCCGAAAATACTAGAGTTATTGGTAGAAAACTATGACAAAAGTATTCCTGAACACAGAATAGCAATTAAACAATATTTAAAATAAAAACTCGAGAAATTTCTCGAGTTTTTATTTTAAAGAGTAATTGTGACATATTAAATTTTATTGTGTCATACTAATAAAAATCAACAAAAAATAAACTGAAATAATTGAAAAAGAAAAATAGAAGTAGTGAGTTTTTATACTAATTTTGGTTAGACAAAAAGGCTTTGAAAATATTCAAGGCCTTTTTTAATTCCTTGTTACTTCGTTTTCTCATAATTCTAAAATTCTATAGTTCTTGTATTGATCCTTTAATTCTAACTAGGTAGGCAAAAAGTAGGCAAATAAAAAACCAGCATTTACAAAAAATGTTGTAAAGTGCTGGTTTTATTCGTGACCATGGCAGGATTCAAACCTGCAACCTCTTGAGCCGTAATCAAGTGCGCTATTCAGTTGCGCCACATGGCCAATAAGCGGGTGCAAATATAAATGCATTTTTTTAAATTAGAAAGCCTATTCTCGTTTTTTATGTGTTTATTTTTTCTTTATAAGCCTCAACTATATTTTTAGCTTTATCAACATCGGCATCTAACACATGAACTTCCACAGAATCCATATTTTCTCCAAAACCACCTAATCTGGCCGATTCGAAGCGATCTTTAATAATATAACTTATTTGTGCTACATCTAATAAGTTTTTTAAACCATTAACAATAATGTTAGATCCAGTAAATAATTTTGTATGCTTAGTAGTCATAATTTTATATTTTAGTGAAGTGATTTCATAGTTACAAAAGCTCTCCATCCAATAATTGCCAATTGAAATTTGGATGCTTTAGAGATATCTAACTGCTTTTTTGTAAAAGAAGGTAAAATAGCTTTATTCATTTTTGCTAAGGCTTTAAAAAATTGTGTCTCCATTATGATTTAATTATGTGTCAAATTTAATAAAAATAAACAACTAACTCGTTTTTAGAAATAGTCGTCTTTACGCTTGCTTAGAAAAAAAAAGTCGTTATGGTTTCAAAAATAGTTTTAATAAGTTTTAGAGCAATAATAATCATTTTAATAGTTTTAAAAAGTTAGTAAATAAAGTCAATTGCGCAATTGTTTTTTCAATATAGAATGATTGACCGCTATCAACCAAAATTTATAGAAATATTATTTAATTTGATTTTATATATATAACAAAAAAGATAATAACTGTTTTAATTAAAAACAACAATACTAAGTAAATGTTATAATAATTAATCCTAATGTTTTATAAAAATACTTAACTGTAAGTAAATAAAGGATGATTTATATCAGTATTCCTAAAGTAAAGAAAAAATCATCTTCTAAAACCTCAAAAAGAGGCTTATCATTTTTTAGTTTTTTCATAAACTGATAAAATGTATCTTCGTCCTAAATTAAAATAATGAATTTTTTACTAATCATAAGTGGCTTAATTTTATTGATTTTGGGCGGAAACTGGCTACTAAAATCAGCTGTAGCATTATCCTTAAAATTAGATATTCCAAAAATAATTATTGGAATGACCGTGGTTTCTTTTGCAACTTCAGCGCCAGAACTTATAGTTAGCATAAACGCAGCGTTAAATGGTGCATCAGATTTAGCATTAGGGAACGTTATCGGCTCTAACATTACTAACTTAGGACTAGTTTTAGGGATTACTCTTTTGCTAGGTGGAATGGAAGTTCAAAAAAGTTTTTATACAACAGATTGGCCAATAATGATGATTGCATCTGTACTGCTCTACTTCTCTTTAGTTGGTGATAAAGTTATTACACAAAATGAGGGTATCATTTTGTTTTCTTTTTTAATCATCTTTTTAATATTTCTTTTACGTTTTCAAAAAACAGCAGTTGTGGATGAATTTACCGAAGACGATGAACCTTTACCACTTTACAAAATAGTTTTATTTCTTGTTATCGGGGCATTAGGACTTTGGGGAGGTTCAGAATTATTAATAAAAGGTGCAACAACTTTAGCTAAAGATTTTGGAGTTACAGATCGTGTAATTGCGGTTACTGTGGTTTCTATAGGTACAAGTGTACCAGAATTAGCAGCATCTATTATTGCAATAGTTAAGAAGGAAAAGGCCATTTCACTAGGAAATCTAATAGGCTCTAATATCTTTAATATTTTAGCAGTTTTAGGAATTACCTCCATGATAACGCCTATTCCTGTGGTGGATGAAAGATTGCTAACTGGTGATCTATTTTGGATGTTAGGAATTTCGTTTATTATTTTACCTTTAGTTTTTATACCAAAAGGTTATCGCTTAAACTGGAAAGATGGTTGTCTTTTATTAATGGCATATTTCGTTTTTATTTACAATACTTTATAAATACAAACTATCAAATTTAATCGATTTTACCTTTTAAGTCTTTTTCCTTTTTGAGGAATGTCATCAATAAAAATAAAATAAGAACACCTACCATTGCAAGAATTGTCATAACATTCCAAGTAAATTTATAACCGAATTTACTTATCATTTGCATTCCTGTATTATGACTAAAAATGTGAGCTATTGAAAAAGCGATAGCATACAAAGCCATATATTCTCCCTGATTTCCTTTTTTAGCCCTCTCTACAGCAAAGGCATTTGAAAACGGAAATGCAATCATTTCGCCAACTGTCATCAAAAACATTCCAACAATTAAAATACCAAGCCAAGAAGTTAGAGTTACCACAACAAAACTCAGCGCTACTAAAAACAACCCAATGGCAATCAATTTAACTTTAGAATACTTTGAATCTTCCAACCACTTTATCAGTGGCATTTCAAACAGGAAGATAAAAAAACCGTTAAAGCCCATCAACAAACCAATTTCTAATTCTGATAAAAAATGAACATCTTTATAATATAAAGGCATGGTAGAGAAGTACTGTAAAAAAACAAAACCGAAAATAAACATTGCTATAAAAAACACCCAAAAAGCTTTATCTGAATAAGCAGAAACTGGGTTATCTACTTTTACTTCATCTTGTATTTTTGATTTTTTCGGGTGCAATACTTGTAATAATAAAATAGCCGCTAAGGAACAAGTAACACCATCCACCCAAAATAAACCTTGATATCCAAGCCCCGTAATAATTAAACCGCCAATTGCGGGACCCGCAGAAAAACCTAAATTAATTGCCAACCGAATTAATGTAACTGAACGTGTTTTATTCTCTGGTTTACTATATGCACTTAAAGCCACAAACATTGCAGGTCTAAAAGCATCTGCAACCAACATCACTATAAATATCCCTGCACAAAATCCCTCAAAAGTGGTAATAAATTGCAATAAAATAAATAAAATTCCTGTTAAAAATAAACTACCTAACATTACTTTATAATACCCTATCTTATCTGTTAACTTACCGCCTAACCAAGCACCGATAACGGAACCCAAGCCAAAAAAAGACATAATCCAACCGATGTCTGGTAAAGAAATATTTAGACTTTTATTTAGATATAATGATAAGAAAGGAATTACCATTGTTCCAGATCTATTGATAAAAGTTATCAATGACAACCACCAAACTTCCACTGAAAGCCCTCTAAAGGTGCTAATGTAATTGTTGTACAATTTTCTCATTTTTAATTGATCAATGTTTATTACAAACTGAATTATAATTAGTTTTAAATAAAAAATCCGACTACGAAGTCGGACTTTTTATAAATGCTTAATTTTATATTGTTAACATCAAAACATACAAATAGAACGATTTTTGTACTTTTCACACCTTAATTGAGCTACATATGTTATAAAGATTCTCATTTTAATTTTTCTTAAAACATCTATAAATCTACATAAAATATTTGAATGTTGTATTTTTATGAAAAGATTTTTAAAATGAATTTCAAAAAAAGAATTTTATCTGCAACTCTTATTCTAGCACTTCTTTTTTTAGCTAATATTTTTATATCTACAGGATATTTTAGGCCTATAGAAAATAATTTTGATGGAAAGATTCTTCAAAAAATAAAGATTGCTGGAGCAGAAGATATTACTATTAGTCAAAAAGATAGTTTTGCTATTATTTCATCAACCGCAAGAGATAAAATACCTAATACGGCACAAGAGTTTGGCGGCTTGTATTATATCGATTTAAAAACGGACAATTTTAAACCTATCCATTTAACTGAAGATTTTAAAAAACCTTTTGCTCCGCACGGAATTTCAATGTTTCAAAAAAAAGGTAGGACTACAATTGCTGCTATCAATCATACCATCGATGGCGAATTTATTGAAATTTTCACCTTGGTTAATGAACAATTAACACATATAAAAACATTGAAACACGAAAAAATATACAGTCCAAATGATATTGTTTTATTAGATGATCATAAATTTTATTTCACAAACGACCATAAATACAAAGATGGAATTATGCGCTTATTAGAGGATTATTTAGGCCTTTCAATTTCTAATGTCATGTATTTTGATGGCAAAAATTACAGACAAGTTGCTGATAGAATTGCTTATGCAAATGGCATTAATTTCGACACAAAACGTAATCTTATTTTTGTTGCTTCACCAAGAAAGTTTTTAGTAAAAGTGTATCAAAAAAATAAAGATGGAAATCTGACTTATATAGAAGATATTAATTGTAAAACTGGGGTAGATAATATTGAATTTGATTTTGAAAATAATTTATGGATTGGAGCACATCCTAATTTATTACATTTTAATGCCTACGCAAAAGGAAATAAAGAAACTTCTCCATCAGAAATTATTAAAATAAAATACGTTAAAAAAGGAGAGTATGCTATAGAACAAGTTTATATGGAAGACGGTACTAATATGTCTGCCTCCACAGTTGCTGCTCCCTTTAATAATTTAATTATAACAGGGAGTGTTCTGGATAACCTTTTTCTGATTTTAAAAAGAAATCCCAAGTAATTTTATACTTTAGCGAATATGAAAAAAATGACTATTGCCTTTACTTTTTTTTTAATACTAGCCTGTAATTCAAAAGACAAACGTCCTTTAATGGGCAAAACGGTTTATCAACAAGAATTAAATGCAAGCTATAAAGACGCATCAAAATCACCCTTAAAAAAGAGAGATTTAAAAAATTTTAAAGGATTAGATTTTTTCCCTGTAGATTCTGCTTTTATCGTCATTGCAAACTTGACAAAAACAATAAATGCTCCTACTTTCGAAATGGCTACTACCACAGATAGAAAACCTTTGTATAAAGAATATGGTATTTTAAAGTTCAATTTAAAAGGAAAAAAATGTGCGCTAAAAATCTACCAAAGTCAAGATGATTTGCGTGACAAAAAATATAAAAATCATCTATTTTTACCCTTTACAGACGATACTTCTGGAGAAGAATCTTATGGCGGTGGCCGTTACATGGATGTGATGACTACAAATGAAAAAGCTGATGGCACAATTGAGCTGAATTTCAACAATACATATAATCCTTATTGTGCATATAATGATAAATATTCTTGTCCTTTAACACCAAGAAAAAATCATTTAGATGTTGAAGTAAAAGCTGGAATTAAAGTTTTTGAAAAAGATTCGTATTAAAAATTTCTCAGCATATTTTTATGCATTTTCATCAGGAAAAAACTTCAAGCAACTCAATTTTAGTGCTTCTTTAAAGGAGTTAGAAATTCCCGTCTTTAAATAAATAAAATATTAAGATCAATATTGTTTTAGTCTATCCATCGATAAATTTGTTTTAAGAATAAAATTAAAGAAATATTTTAGGAAATAGGAAAATAGTTTCTGAGAAAGTTAATCATTCAAGGAAATTTCTCCAGCTAAATCTAATTCGATAGCATTCGCTAATACCTCTAAATGCAGTTTTCTAACTTTTAACTTCGTTTCAACATGTGCTTTTTTATTTAGTTTAGAAAACATCATTGCTACTTTAATCGCCGTTGGCAACAAATGTGTTTCCGGAACATTCAAATCTAAAAAACCAGCCTTTACGGCATCTATAGGATTGAATATTTCTGCATTGTTTACACTTCTATTTAGGTAAACTTCAGACAAACGCGATTTTGCAATTGCAATTCCTGCATTGTGCATCGTCATACCAATCATTACTTCATTTAAACCAATTTTAAAATCTCCTTCCACCCCTATTCTATAATCTACAGACAATAATAAAAATGCGCCTTTTGCAATTGCATGGCCATTACAGGCAATAATAATTGGTTTTGGGAAAGACAGCATTCTCAAAGATAATTGAGATCCTTTAGTAACCAATTCCTTCGCCGATTCAGGAGATTCCTTCATCACTTTTAAGTCAAAACCAGCTGAAAAAATTCCATTTTGCCCTGTCAGGATTACAACCTTATTCTCCTGCTCAGCTTTGTCTAAACTTGCATTTAATCCTTCAATTACTTGATGAGAAATAGCATTGGCTTTTCCGTTTTTTATGGCAATAATTGCGTAACTCTCTTCTGATTGATAACTTACTAATGGTTCCATTCCTTTAATTTTTTAACTTTAAATAAAGTTACAATAAAATTTTAAAATGAAGAATAATTGATGAATAATTGATCCATACATTTGCATAATCTCTTTGTTTTTATTTGTTTAAATTTGTTCACAAAAATAAATTAAAGACTTAATTACTCATTTTGATAGTCTACGACATCACAACCTATTTTATTTAAGAAGATATAAAAACATATGAATAAAGTTAAAAGATTTTTTCTTTCGTTTGAGCAAAGTTTTTCTTTGCTTTTTCTTCTAAAATGGTTGTGTATTTGTTTGCTCATAGGAGTATTTACAGGAAGTGCATCTGCTGTTTTTTTATGGGCTTTAGAATGGGCAACAGACTATAGAGAAGCTAATGTTTGGATTATTTGGTTATTACCCATTGCTGGTTTTATCATTGGTTTATCGTATCATTTATATGGAGAGAGTGTCGTAAAAGGAAACAATTTATTGATCGATGAATATCATTCTCCTAAAAAAATAATTCCCTTTAAAATGGCTCCTTTAGTATTTTTAGGAACCATACTTACACATTTATTTGGAGGTTCTGCTGGCCGAGAAGGAACTGCTTTACAAATAGGAGGTGCAATTGCAGATCAGTTTACTAAAATTTTTAAACTTTCTAATTTAGATAGAAAAATTATATTAATTGCAGGTATCAGCGCAGGTTTCTCATCTGTTTTTGGTACGCCTTTAGCAGGTGCTATTTTTGCACTTGAAGTAATGGTAATCGGCAGAATAAAGTTTGATGCTATTATACCTAGTTTTTTAGCCGCTATTTTTGCGAATTATTTTTGCGATATTTGGCAAATCTCTCATCATACACATTATAACATTACTGAGATTGTCGCAATATCACCCTCTACAATTTTGTGGTCTTTATTAGCCGGTATTATTTTCGGACTCGCAAGTATGTTGTTTTCAAAATCTACGCACTTTTGGGGAAATTTATTTAAAAAACACATTCACTATCCACCGTTACGCCCATTAATTGGTGGTACTATTTTAGCAGTTACGGTGTACCTCATAGGAACAACAAAATATATAGGACTAGGGATACCCACCATTGTTGATGCTTTTAATATTGATTTAAATTCTTATGATTTTTTCCTAAAATTATTGTTTACTTCTTTCACACTGGGAGCTGGGTTTAAAGGAGGAGAAGTGACTCCTTTATTTTTTATAGGTGCTACTTTAGGAAACGTATTAATTTGGTTTATTCCTTTACCAATGGGATTATTAGCAGGAATGGGATTTGTGGCTGTTTTTGCAGGAGCAACAAATACTCCAATTGCTTGCACGATAATGGGAGTTGAGTTATTTGGAATAGAATCTGGAGTTTTTATAGCCTTAGCTTGCACCACTTCTTATTTATTTTCTGGTCACTCTGGCATTTATTCTTCTCAAATTATTGGAAGCCCAAAACATGTGTTTTTTAATAATGAAAAAGGGATACCTCTTACTGAAGTGGAAAATAAAAGAAATAAAAAGTAGCTTCTAAGGGTCTAAATAATTTATAGCTCTATCTCTTCAACATCTACCCAATTCTTTTTTTCCACTACCGTTCCTTTATTTAAAATAACAACTCCAGGATTTGCTCTGATCATTGTTTTTAAAGTAGTTTCATCGCAGAATAAAAAATCAAAAGGTAAATTATATTTTTCTTTAGCGAGAACTAAATCATCAGAAAATGAAGCAGAAACTCCGTAAACTGTATATCCTTTTTTCTTTGCTTTTCTGCCAATTTCTTTAATTGCACGAAACCCATTTACGTCTGCCTTATCTAAATTATAAACAATCACTAACATTACTTTTTCTTGTCTCAATAATTCTGGTGCCAAATCTGCTTGTGCATCTTCTAACATAAAATCGTGAACAGGAGCAATACTACCGTCTGCTGGAAAAACCATTCCTTCAGGAATATTCTTACCAATAGCATACGCTCTAAAATCTATTAAAGGTAAATGAGTTAAAACATGTTTTACAGTAAATAAAAATAATGCCAATGATAAAAAAGTAATTATCATTGGAATTTTTCCTTTAAAAATAGGTTTAATAAATGTTACTTTTAACAATAACACAATAATTAAACCAATTAAAATTATGTTTTTATAGAAGGTTTCCCAAGTCGATAATTTTATAGCATCTCCAAAACAACCACAATCTGTTACTTTATTGTAGTAGGCAGAATACCAAGTCAGAAATAGAAAAATAAGTGTTAACAAAAATAAACTCCAAACGGTTAGTTTTGACTTGTAGCCAATTAAAATCATAACTCCTAACAATATTTCTGCAACGATTAATATGATGGCAAATGGCAATGCATACGGAATTAAAAACTCTAAATTTAAAACATCTTCAGAAAAATATTCTTGAAACTTGTATTTAGAACCTATTGGATCTACCAACTTCACAAAACCTGAAAATATAAATAAGGCCCCGACTATAATTCTTGCTAATTGAACTAAAAACTTCATCTATTTTTATTTATTAATATTATTAAAATGTCTAGGAAAAGAACTCCTACAAACGTCATTACTGTTTTTTACTACTAAAATATAATCTCCTCTAACTATTAAATAAACTAAAACATTATGACTAAAAAAAATAATACCACTTATGCATTATTGATTATCCTAAATGAATCATTGCAAAAATAGCATAATTAATCATGTCTTGATAATTTGCGTCAATTCCTTCAGAAACAATTGTTTTACCTTTATTATCCTCAATTTGTTTTACCCGTAGTAATTTCTGTAATATCAAATCTGTTAAACTAGAAACACGCATATCTCTCCAAGCTTCACCATAATCATGATTTTTATCCATCATTAAATTTTTGGTAATTTCACTATGTTTATCATACAAAACAGTAGCATCTTCCGTGCTTAAATCAGGGGTTTCAACAACACCATTTTCCAACTGAATTAGTGCCATTATGGAATAATTAATGATTCCAATAAATTCAGATTTTTCACCTTCATCCACTTTTCTAACCTCATTTTCTTGCAGCTGACGAATTCTTTGTGCCTTTATAAATATCTGATCTGTTAAAGATGGTAATCGTAAAACTCTCCAAGCAGAGCCATAATCAGACATTTTTTTTATAAATAAACTTCTACATTGGTCTATAACGGCATCGTATTGTTTTGAGGTATCTTGCATTTTTGTAAAAAAGTATTTTCCCAAATGTAGTAAATCTTAAAAGCATTTCATTTATTTTTACCATGAATTTATCAACTATAAAATGAAAAGAATTGTTGTTTTTTGTGGTTCGAGCTTAGGCTTTAATCCTGTTTACAAAGAAGCTGCTATAGAATTAGGAAATTATTTTGCTAAAAACAAAATTGGTTTGGTTTATGGGGGCGGAAAAATAGGAATGATGGGAATTCTGGCTGACACAATTTTAGATCATAATGGTGAGGTTATTGGGGTCATTCCAAAGTTGTTAGAAAAAAAAGAAGTTGTTCATGCTGGGGTAGAAGAAATGATTGTTTGCAAAAAAATGAGTGAGCGCAAAGTAATTATGAGTAAATTAATTAACGGTTATATAACCCTTCCTGGAGGTTTTGGAACGTTAGATGAGCTTTTTGAAGCACTCACTTTGAATCAATTACATATTGAACAAAAACCTGTTGGCCTTTTAAATATAAACGGCTTCTTTGATGGCGTACTATTGCAGTTAGATAAAATGGTGGAAGAAGGATATTTAAAACAAACTAATAGAGACATGCTATTAATTGGAACTTCTGTAGAAGAGTTAATGCAAAAAATAAACAATTACAAAGCATTAGAAATAGGGAACGTAATTAATAAAGTGGTACGCTAAAATGACTATAAATTGCAAGGGAACTTTAGTAGATCTGTCCTCACCAAAAGTAATGGGTATTTTAAATATTACTCCTGATTCTTTTTTTGATGGAGGAAAATATAAAAATGAATCTGAAATTCTTGGACAAGTTGAAAAAATGCTTTTCGAAGGGGCTACATTTATTGATGTTGGTGCATATTCTTCCAGACCAGGGGCAAAGCATATTTCTGAAAAGCAAGAACTGCAAAGAATTGTTCCTGTTATAGAATTACTGATAAAAAAATTTCCTGAAATAATTATTTCTGTAGATACTTTTAGAAGTGCAATTGCGAGAGAAACCATTGATGCTGGTGCAGCTATTATAAATGATATTTCTGGTGGAAAAATGGATGATAACATGTTTAAAACTGTTGCTAATTTGCGAGTACCATATATCTTAATGCATATGTTAGGTACTCCCCAAAATATGCAACTAAATCCTGTTTATAAAGATGTTATTCAAGAAATTATTTCCTTTTTTGCAGAACAAATCTTCAAGTTACACCAATTAGAAATCAATGATATTATTATTGATGTTGGTTTTGGTTTTGGAAAAACTATCAGTCATAATTATGAAATTTTAAAAAACTTATCGCTTTTTAAAAGTTTAAACGCACCTATTTTAGCAGGAATTTCGCGTAAATCCATGTTGTACAAAACGTTAAATATTTCTGCAAAAGAAGCTTTAAACGCAACTACTTCTGCAAATACTATTGCCCTTTTAAATGGTGCAAATATCTTACGAGTTCACGATGTAAAAGAAGCAATGGAAGCCGTTAAAATTGTGCATCACCTTTCTTCATAGATACCTATTATTATAGCCTTAATCTCAAAAAGGAGCAAGTAATAATTTTTGTTTAATTTATAAAATTAAACAGTATTGCAAATTAAGAAACCTATATTCTTTTGCAAGAAGACTTAAATACTAATTAGTAGTATCCTAAGTAATAAATTGCAGATAAATTTTTTTACTAAAACGATGTCCTATTTTCAATTGATTTTAAAAAATCAAAAAAAAAGACGAATTGAAAGAAGTAAAGATTAAATTCATTTGTAAAAAATGATCTTATTTTGATTTCCGACATCGAAATAAAAAAGGGATATTGTACTCACAAAATTTATTAGTACTTTTACCTGAAACAGTCTATTCTCTTCATGTTAGATTTTATCCCTTTTTCTATTTTAGATGTGCTAGATATTTTGCTAGTAGCAATATTACTCTTCTATATTTATAAATTATTAAAAGGTACAGTAGCCATAAATATTTTTATAGGAATTGCTTTTATATTCTTAATTTGGAAAATTACGCAAGCTTTAAGCATGGAAATGTTGAGTGGAATTTTAGGTTATTTACTTTCTGGAGGAGTTATTGCTCTAATTATTGTCTTTCAGCAAGAAATTAGAAAATTTCTACTAATGATTGGTACCACTAACTTTTCAAGTAAGAAAAGTTTTTTAAATCAGCTGAAGTTTTTACAATCAGAAATTAGTTCAGAAATTGAAGTAGATAAGATTTTAAAAGCATGTTACAACATGTCTAAAACTAAAACTGGAGCTTTAATCGTTATTGAAAAAACGAATAGTTTAGATTTTTTAATAAACAATGGAGATCCTATGAATGCGCTTGTAAACGAAGTAATTTTAGAGAGCATTTTTTTTAAAAATAGTCCTTTGCACGATGGAGCAACAATTATTAGAGATAATTATATTGTTGCTACGAGAGTCGTTTTACCAATTTCTGATAGTACAAAAATACCTACTAGATTTGGTTTGAGACACCGATCAGCTATTGGAGTAAGCGAAAAAACAGATGCAGTTTGTTTATTAGTTTCTGAGGAAACTGGTGAAATTTCTTACATAAAAGATGGTGAGTTTGTACTATATTCAACCCGTGAAGAACTCCACGAGAAGCTTAATAAAGATTTAAACTAAAAACGGATAATCTTAGTTCATTTACTAAAAACACATTAAGAAGCTTGGTCCAAACTAAATTGCTTATCATATAAATTTTTATAATAACCATTTTCTTTTTCTAATAATTCTAGGTGAGACCCTTCTTCGACAATCAAACCTTTATCCATCACAATAATTTTATCAGCTTGTTTTATAGTTGCTAATCTGTGTGCAATTACAATAGAAGTTCGGTCTTTTGTAATAGTTTCTGTAGCATACTGTATCATTTGCTCTGCATGCGAGTCTACAGAAGATGTTGCTTCATCTAAAATTAAAATACTAGGTTTGCTTACATAGGCGCGCAAAAAAGCAATTAATTGTCTTTGACCCGAAGAAAGCATTGCTCCTCTTTCTTTTACATTATAATTGTAACCTCCAGGGAGTGTCAATATAAAATCGTGAATTCCTATTTGTTTAGCCGCCTTCTTCACTTGATCTAGAGTAATTTTCTCATTTTTTAAAGTAATGTTATTCAAGATAGAATCAGAAAACAAAAACACATCTTGCAATACTATTGCAACTTGACTTCTTAAACTTTCTAGGGTATACTCGTCAATAGAGATGCCATCAACGTAAATAGTTCCGCTATTGATCTCATAGAAACGATTTATTAAATTGATGATGGTAGATTTCCCTGCACCAGTTGCTCCAACGAGAGCTACAGTTTGCCCTCTTTTAACATCCAAAGAAATTCCTTTTAAAACTTCTTCATCTTGAACATAACTAAATCGAACATCTTTAAAACTGATATTTCCTTTTAGATTATTCGCCTTTAAAGTGCCACTTTTAGCAATACTGCTATGTGTATCTATTACTTTAAAAACACGTTCACCAGCAACAATTCCCATTTGCAGTTGATTAAATTTATCTGCAATTTGACGCAAAGGTCTAAACAACATTTGTGCATATTGTATGAAACCCATAATTACTCCAACAGAAATTCCTGAATCTTGAACGGCTTGTCCACCTCCAAACCAAACAATTAATCCTATACCTATAGATGATAAAATTTCTGCAATAGGGAAAAAAACAGAGTAATACCAAATTGTTTTTACATGTGCTTTTTTGTGCTTCTCATTTATTTCTTTAAAATTTTGATATTCGATATCTTCTCTATTAAAGAGCTGCACTATTTTCATGCCTGTAACCCTTTCTTGCACAAATCCATTTAAATTTGCTACCTGATTTCTTACTTCTTGAAAAGTAGCTTTTATAGCTACCTGAAACAATTTTGTTGCGTACACTAAAATGGGTAAAATAAATAAAGTGATTAAAGCTAACTCCCAATTTAAAACAAGCATCACAACAGTTACGGCAAACATTTTAAGAATGTCACTTAAAATTGTAAACACTCCATTACTAAAAAAAGCTGCAATTGTCTCTATATCAGAAACCACTCTAGTGACTAGTTTTCCTACAGAATTATTATCAAAGTAAGACATTTTAAATTGCAAAATATGTCTAAATATTTTTGCCCTAATATCTCGAATAATGTGCTGTCCTACCCAATTTGCAAAGTAGATGAAAGTAAATTGAAGTAGAACTTCCACTAACAAAATACCCAACATTAATAGCGTATAATTTAATAAGCCTACTTTATCTTTAGATAAGATATAATCATCTACTGTGTTTATTAAAATATAAGGAGATAAAACAGAAAATAATGCTAAAAATATAGTGGAAGAGGCGGCTATAAAAAAATACAAACGATAGCGTTTTGCAAAAGACATGAGTCTTGAGAAAATTTGCATATCAAAAGCATTTCCTGATTTTTCTGCCAAAATTTAGTATTTTATTTTTGTTAAAAATAAGCCTTTTGCAGGAACTGACAATCCAGCATTACCTCTATTTTTGCTTTCTATAATACCTCTAAAATCCTCCTTAGAAATTTTACCTAAGCCTACATCAATTAAAGTACCCACAATAGCTCTGACCATATTTCGAAGAAATCTATTTGCTGAAATATGAAATGTTAATTCGCTACCATTTAAAACCCAAAAGGCTTCTGTAACATTACAATTAAAAGTATAAACATCTGTCTTTACTTTAGAAAAAGTTTGAAAATCTGTATATTCTAAAAGTAATTTTGCAGCTTGGTTCATGGAATTTACATCTGGCATTTGTGAATGAATTTGCCATGAAAAATCCAATAAAAAAGGATTTCTACCCAAGCAAATTCTATACTCATAACTTCTTGAAGTTGCATCAAATCTCGCATGCTTTTCATCTTCCACCAAAAACACATTACAAACAGAAATATCATTGGGTAAAATTGAATTCAATTTAAAAACAACATCCCCTTTTAAATCCTTGTCAAAATCAAAATGTGCAAACATTTGCTCAGCATGCACTCCTGTATCTGTTCTACCTGCTCCAACAACTTGAATTTTTTGTTGAAAAATTGTACTTAATGCATTATTTAATTTTTCTTGCACCGAACTAACATCTGGCTGAATCTGCCAGCCATGATATGTTTTTCCATTATAAGAAAGTTCTATAAAATATCTCAAGAATAATTATTTTTTGAAGTCTTCAAAATTACGGAATTTATTTTGTTATCATTACATTTGAATCTTTAGAGACGTTAAACTTTTCTTACTTTTTTTAACATGAAGAAAATCTTATTATTATCAGATACTCATAGTTATATTGATGACCAAATTTTAAAATTTGTAAAACACGCCGATGAAGTTTGGCATGCAGGTGATATTGGTGACTTAAACGTTACTGATACCATAAAAAAACTAAAACCATTAAAAGCAGTTTACGGTAATATTGATGGAGCGGATGCGAGAAGTGAATTTCCTTTAGATCAAAAGTTTTCTATTGAAAATGTTTCTGTTTGGATGACACATATAGGAGGGTATCCCAATAAATACAACCAAAGAATAAGGGAGGATATTACTAAAAACACCCCAAAAATTTTCATCTCTGGACATTCTCATATATTAAAAGTACAATTTGATAAAAAACTGAATTTATTGCATTTAAACCCAGGTGCTGCCGGAAACCATGGCTTCCATAAAATTAGAACAATGCTTCGTTTTCAATTAGAAAAAGGAGATATAAAAAATTTAGAGATTATTGAACTGGCTAAAAGAGGTTAGTTACTTGTTTTTTTTTTAATCGGTAACTCTACTTTAATTTGAGTTCCTTTTCCTTTTTGAGAATTTATCTCAAGCTTCCCTTTCATTATTTGTATCCTAGCCTCAATTTGATTGATTCCTAAACCATCTTTTAAGGCTATTTGTGTTTGATCAAAACCAATGCCGTCGTCAAAAATCTGCATTAAAATATGATCTTCTTCTTCTTCTTTTAATTTAATTATTGCATTTTTTGCTTTACTATGTTTTAAAATATTATTCACAAACTCTTGAATAATATTGTAGGTTTTAATTTCAAATTTTTGATCATATCTTCTTAAACCTTCTATTTCTGTATCTATATTTAATTCTGAATTCGAATATTTTTCTGCAATATCTCTAATCGCAAAATTTAATCCAAATTTTAATAAAACTGAAGAAACTAATGTATGTGACAAGTCTCTAATTTTTTGAGAAGCTTCCGCAATAATTTCTTGAGTTTTATCAATTTCTAGGGGTACACCCTCCGCAAACTGTTTTTTTGTTGCTTGTAAATGTAAGTTAGCAGAAGATAACAAAGCACTGACATTATCGTGCAGGGTTTCTGCAATTTCTTTTCTTTCAGATTCCCTACCATTCAGCGTAGCATCTAAGGCTCTTGCTTGAAATTCAGATTTAAGCTTATCTAAATTTTGATTCTGTAATAACTCTGTTTTCGAAAGTTTTAATTGTAAATTCTTTTGACGAATATTATAATAACCAATAATAACTATAAGCGCAATAAGAATTAAGCCAACAATTACAATAATGGTCCTAAACCTATCTCTTTCCTCCAACAGTATTACTTCTTGTTGTTGTTCTAAGAGCTCTTTTTTTGCATCAAAATCATATTTCAATCTAAGCTCCTCATATATTTTTGCAACTTCTTTACTTCTTAAACTATCTTTTAAAAGATAGGATTGCTCCTGATAATTATAAGCTTCATAATCTTTTAATTTATATAAATTATATGATAAGTTATAAAATAAGCTTTGTCTTACCCTTAAAGCTCTATCACTCTTTTCGTTTTTAATTAAATCTAGGGCTTCTTTATACGTTCTCTTTGCTTCTTTATAATTATTTTGATCAAGTAATATACTTGCTAAATTACCTTTCGCCGCTGCCTGAGAAACTTTATTATTTCTTTTTTTATGAATGACAACTGCTTTAATTGCGAAATTCTTTGCTAAATCATAAAGAGAATCTTGCATATACAAACCTGATAGGTTTGTTGAAACACTTGCTTGATAAGATAAGGATTTTTCGTCTAAAGCCTCAACATCCATTGCATTCTCGTAATAATACTTAGCTGAATCCTTCTGATTTTTTCTTAAAAACCCACCACCAATTCTTAAATAAGCATTAATTAACTTCGATTTATTAAAATTCGTGTTTTTTGATTCTAAAGGATGCAAATTATTTTCAATTAATATCTTTAAAGAATTTTTATAATAAATAATAGATTTATCATGGTTATTATTCTTTCGATAAATATCACCTATTATATTATTTACTTCATAAAAACTAATATTTTTTTTTGATGTATTTGCATACTTTCCAAGGAAATCTAAACCTTTTCTGAGCGCCTTAGGAAAATTCTCAGCTTCATACAGTTGCTTAATTTCTAAAAAATATTTGTCGACGTCTATATTTTGTATAACAAAAAAAGAAACCTTGTTATCCAAGGTTTCTTTTTTTATATACTTATAAGCTCTAATTTGAAATAAATTAAAAAATATAATTAGTAGAACAATTAACTTCTTATTTCTCAATGAAATTCTAATTATTATCTATTAAATTTATTCTAACCGTCTTCACCATCATCAATAATGATAATTGGCTTTCTGATAACCCCTGAACCTCCTTTAGATTCACCTGTATGATTTACAAAATGAATCTGTAATAACCTACCTTCTTCCTTATCAAAAGTTCTTGAGTACTTCTTTTTTGTTTTTGATTTCTTTGCTTTCTCTAAATGAATTTCATAAATATTATTTTTACTGTCATACACAAAATCTACAGATACTTTCTTTTTTACTTTAAAGTCTAGATCATAAGAACCATCCTCGTTTTTTGCTATGCTAAAATCTTTTAGAAATTTACTCTTATTTTTTTTACCTTTTTGAACAAATTTAATATTATCATCAAAAATTGAAATACTTGGCTTTTTGTTATAATTTTCACTAATAAATTCTATCTGAAAATTTTCATTATTAAACCATAAATCAGAACCATAATTGCTCTTCTGTGCTAGTTTATCAAAAGATAATGCTAAATGCAGTTCATTAGTATTATTACTATTATTTTTAACTTTACCAATACTGACGTTATCTTCTGTATTTACATCAATTGAATATGCACCCTCTGCATCTCTCTTTAATTGATATGTCTTGAACAATTCTTTACTCTGATTTTGCTGCTCTGGCAATAATATTTCATCTGATGAACAGGATGAAAACACTAAAGACGCCATAACTGCGAAGGCTACAAATTTAATTTTTCTCATTTTTCTTAATTTTAAATATTAAACAACTTTTTGCTAAATTAATAAATTTAATTGACATTTACACTATATTATTTCGTACTGCATACATGGCCAAACCCACTGAATTTTTTACTTTTAATTTTCTTAATAAATTTTTCCGATGAGTTTCTACTGTACTAATGCCTAAACTCAATGCATCTGCAATCTCTGGAGAATTAAATTGTTGTGTTATTAATTTTAAAACATCCAACTCTCTATCTGTTAAGGTTTCGATTATAAATTTATTTGGTGCATCACCGACAGGCACCTGTTGACCAGCAAAAGATTTTAAAAGAACCGTTTGAATATCACTACTAAAATATTGATCCCCATTCGCAACTGCCTTTATAGCATCTATAACATGATCTCCTGCATTCTTCTTACTAATATAACCTTTGCAACCAAGACTTAACATTTCTTGTACAATCTTTATATCATCGTAACTAGAGAGGATAATAACATTTTGTCTAATTCCTTTTTTATTAAAATGTTGCAACACTTCAAAACCATCTAGAAAAGGCATTGTAATATCTAAAATTAAAACATCTGCCTTATTTTCCTTTTTATCAAACCAATCAATAACTTCTTTACCAGTTAAAGAATATCCTCTTATTGCGATATCCTTATCTGTATTAATGATAGCTATAATACCCTCAATCAATATCTTATGATCATCAGCTACGTGAACGTATATCTTTTTCTTCATTATTTATTATCAAATTTAAATTATATTATAGGAATTTACAATACCCATTTATAGTGAAATTAATACCTCCTTAATTACAAGGATAAACATCCCTATTTGTAGGGAGATAAAAAACATTAATTTATTGTATTTCAAATACTTAAAAATAAACAAATAATTAATAGCATTCGTTATTAAAACTAAAAAGAAAATAATAAATTCCTTTCAAAAATAAAAAACCGAGAAATATTTCTCGGTTTTTTTTCGCACTAAATATACTATTTGTTAGTTTTATCGCAATCTATCTACAGATTTTACGAGATCTTCATCCTTTTTAATAGCTTTATTTGCTAAAACAATAAGCAAAACGACTAAAATTGGTAAGAACATTCCAATACCTTTCTCAGAAACAATTGTTTCTCCAGATAAAGTTAGAGATAAATAAATCAATAATCCTAATAAAAAAAGATTCATCAAAATTATTATACGTCCGATTACAAATTGTAACTTTCTGTTCTTATATAAAAAGATAGTTACTAATGATAAAATCGAAGATGTAATGAACATAAAAGGCACTACGTTTAAAGTAAATAACCCTTCTTCAAACAAATCTAATACAAAAATTTGTTCTTTTAAGGTTTTCCATAAATTAAATACAAAAATTAATCCTCCAGAAACTATTGAAGCTATAAGTAAATATATTGTTTGTATTCTTTGAATCATACTTTATAAAATGTGATTACAAAAATAGGACTTCTTTTTTAAAAAGAAAACTTGCAAGTAAAAAAAAAAGTATATATTTGTACAACAATTACCACTCAAAAAAATATTGTATAGTGCTATATACGATAAATAAATTCAAAAATAATTTGTAAGAATCTTATATTTAAGATTAAAAATAACTTAATAAATACATAAATGTTCGAAATTTCTGAACTAAAAGCAAAAACTCTTGCTGACTTGCAAGTAATTGCTAAATCTATTGGCCTTGCCAAAACCAGTCAATTAAAAAAGTTAGACTTAGTGTATCAAATCTTAGATACACAAGCTGCCACCCCAGCAAAGAGAGTCGATTCTGAAAATCCAAAAAAAACAAGGACTGAAAAACCAAAAAGAAAACGAGTTTCTAAGACTTCTGCGCCAACTACATCCTCAAATAATCCTGCTATTGAAATTGTAGATGCAGAAAATCTAAAACAACAAAAAACAGCTCTACAAATGCCTGTTTCCAAGAAAATTGAGCATAAAGAAGCTGAAGTAAAAACTGAAGTTAGTACCGTTACTTTGGATAAAAAAGACGAAAAGCAGATACAAAAACCTAGAAACAACCCCAATAAGCCTCAGTCGAATAAATCTCAACCAAGTAAACCTGTTGCGAAAAATAATCCGCAGAAAAATAAAAGTCAGAACCAAAATAGGGACAGAAATAACAGTACTCGAAATAACAGTAACCAATCTGGAAACCGATATAGAGACCCTGATTTTGAATTTGACGGAATTATTGAAAGTGAAGGTGTGCTGGAAATGATGGCTGATGGTTATGGTTTTTTACGTTCTTCTGATTATAATTATTTATCATCTCCAGATGACATATATGTATCTCAATCTCAAATTAAATTATTTGGCTTAAAAACTGGTGATACTGTAAGGGGAAATGTAAGACCTCCAAAAGAAGGAGAAAAGTATTTTCCTTTAATTAGAGTTTCAAAAATAAATGGATTAAATCCAAATATTGTTAGAGATAGAGTATCATTTGAACATTTAACGCCATTATTTCCTGAAGAAAAATTCAATTTAGCAGAAAAGGGTAGCTCTTTATCAACAAGAATTATTTACTTATTTTCTCCATTAGGGAAAGGTCAACGTGGTATGATCGTAGCGCAACCTAAAACTGGTAAAACCATGTTATTAAAGGATATTGCGAAGGCAATTGCGCAAAATCACCCAGAAGTTTATCAAATTGTTTTACTTATTGACGAGCGTCCGGAAGAAGTTACAGACATGCAAAGAAGTGTTCGTGGAGAAGTTGTTGCTTCTACATTTGATGAACCTGCAGACAAACATGTACGTGTTGCCAATATAGTATTAGAAAAAGCAAAACGTTTGGTTGAATGTGGACATGATGTCGTTATTCTTTTAGATTCTATTACACGTTTGGCAAGAGCTTATAATACTGTTGCTCCAGCGTCAGGAAAAATACTTTCTGGTGGTATAGACGCCAATGCATTGCACAAACCAAAACGTTTCTTTGGAGCTGCAAGAAATATTGAAAATGGTGGCTCATTAACTATTATTGCGACTGCTCTGACGGAAACTGGTTCTAAAATGGATGAAGTGATCTTTGAAGAGTTTAAAGGAACAGGAAACATGGAACTTCAGTTAGATAGAAATATTTCTAATAGACGTATCTACCCTGCAATTGATTTGATTAAATCTTCTACAAGAAGAGATGATTTATTATTAGATGCTAAAACCGTTCAACGTATGTGGGTTTTGCGTAAATATCTTGCAGACATGAACCCAATAGAGGCTATGGAATTTATAAATGATAGAATTAAGTTCTCTAAAAATAATGATGAGTTTCTAATCTCTATGAATGGTTAAAACCAAAATTTCGAATTTTAAAAAATAAATTACAAAAACCTTTTTGAGAAATCAGAAGGTTTTTTTTATTGGGACAATTTGCGGCTTGAACTGCGTGTTTTTTTCATTCTGTAAAAGAGTTTGAATCAAAGCGTTCAGTTTAAGCCAAACAAGCTTATTTTTTTGGCACTGAATATGTGAATAACAAATTCTTTAATTACGAACTAATTCAGTTTAGTTTAAACTCATATTACTCCATAAAAAATCCGTTCAACATTAATTTGAACGGATTTTGAGTATTTTAAGAAATAATGAAACTAGTTTCTAGTTCGCATTATACATATTTGCTCGATAGTCTTCTACATTAGATGTTTTCTTAATAGCTTCAAACATTTTAAATGTCAATCTTTTTCTAGATTCAGCAATTCTTTTTCTGCTACTATCATAGTTTGGTAATGCCGTAGGAATTTCTTTGCTGGTTAACATAAAAGCAAAAACACCTCTATTACCTGCAATAGGACTAAAAACTTTATTTAATTCTGCATTATACATTGCTCCAACAATTTTTGGTTCAAGACCAACTCCAGAGAGTGTAGGATTTTTTAAAGTTATTCCATTAGCGCTTTTAACAGTTGTATTATTCGCAGTAGCAATATCACTCAAAGAAGCTCCTTGTAATTTTTCATTAATTAAGGCAGCTTTCTTTTCATTCACTAGAATTGGTCTTACTCTATTTGTAGCTTTTGCAGCCGACATTAAACCCTTTTCTGTAGCATTTGTAACAAATACAACCACATGACTTCCTTCTAAATCAAAACGCTTAAAATCGTTGACTTTAGTTTCTTTGCCAAAAGCCCATCTTACAATTTGTCTTTGACTTCCTAGACCGGCTACATTTTCATCTAAAGCTTTTAAACCGACAGCTGGTTTTGGTTTGTAATTTTTCCCTAATGCTACTTCAAAATACATGTTCTCCTTAGAAACCGCTAAAGCAAATTCTTCAGCATTTCTAAACGCTACATTTTCAGTTGCTTCAGAAGGAACAATTTTTCTACTAAAAGTAGCTAACTTTAATACCTTTTGTTTATTTTTTTGGTTGTCAATTCTAATAATGTGAAAACCAAATGGACTTTTAACCACATCGATATCTCCTTTTTTTCCTTCAAAGCAAAAATCTCTAAAAGCTGGTGTCATTCTTGAGTAATTAAACCAGTCTAAATCTCCTTCTTTTAGGGCAGAACCTTTATCAGATGAAAAAGTTTTTGCTAAACTTCCAAATTTCCTTTTACTTCTTTTTACAATCGTTAAAAGACTATCTGCTAATTCCTTAGCCTCTTCCTCTGACCTTGTAACATCTGCAGCAACTCTCTGAGACCCAATAAACGGAATTAAGATATGACTAGCTCTCACAGAATCTGGCATTTGACTCACTTCTGTTATTTTTGAAATCTTAAAGAACTCTTTGTCCTTGTATGGCCCCACAACATCACCTTTGTTACCCGCATAAATTATATCCGCAACTTCTTGATTTAATAAATTTTTAAATTGAATGTTTGAATTTAAGTTTGTGTCTGAATCATTTTCAGATAAAAACACCGATTCATCATCCGATTCTTTAAAATCTTCAATTAAAGTTCCAATATTTTTCTTGATAACTTCTTGGTCCGCATCAGTTGCAACAATATTAAACTGAACATAAGAAATATCTCTAGATGCTTCTACTTTAAAATCATTCTTATGATTTTTAATATAAGCTTCCACTTCAGATAATTTTATTTTTACTAAACTGTCGGCAATACTTGTGAAAGGCACATGCACAAACTGTGCATTTAACTTAGTATTCTCTATCATATATTCAGTTTCTCCTTCTTTTAAAGAAGCTCCTAAACCCGCAGTTACTAGATTATTATAAGTAGTTGTTTCAGAATTATCTCTAATTTGACTCATATAATCTGACCATTGAGACCATAATTGAGTTTTATTTTCTTTTTCACTAGCTAAAAATTGCTTGAATTTATTTTCATCAAACAAACCAGCTTCATTTTGATATTCAGGGTTACTTTGAACAAAAGAGGCATTCACTATTTCGTTCCAAACATCCGCTTCACCAATTGTGATACCGGCTTCACTTAACTGATTTTTATAGATTTTTTTTCTAACAATATTATCCCAAACAGTTTTTGACGCTTGCATTTCTGTAACGCCGTTTCCTGCTTTTTGTTTGTAACTTTCCAATTCTTGCGTAAACTCTTGTCTCGATATAGATTCTCCGTTAATTTCACCTATTTCATTAACCTTATTAGAGTTGAAAAAATCACCAAGTGTAGATGGATCTAGCACAAAAGCAAAAAGCGCTAATCCGATAATGATAATTAAGAACATTGAACGTTCTCTAATTTTTGATAAAACTGCCATACGTCATTTATTTATTTTCAGTTGGCGAATATACGGTTTTTGGTTTAAATATTGCAACCCATTTAGCACTTATTAGTAGGTGGTTACGTGCTATTTTTTAGCACAGAACGATGAACGGGAGTTTTAATCTTCTGGATTGATAACTTTTAATGAAACTTCATCAATTTTTGCACCACTCATTTTCAATATTTTAAATTCCAAATTATCGATTTCAATGAGTTCTTTTTCTTCTGGAATATTTTCGGTGTGTTCAATAATAAAACCTCCTAAAGTTTCATAAGCTTCCGATTTTAAAATATTTAAATGATATTCTTCATTTAAATAATCTATTTCTAACCTTGCAGAAAAATTAAATTTTGAATCATTAATTTTTTCTTCTAAAAATTCTTGTGAATCATGCTCATCTTCTATTTCACCAAACAGTTCTTCTACAATATCTTCAACGGTAATCATCCCAGAGGTCCCTCCATACTCATCAATAACAACAGCTACACTTTTGCGTTTTTTCATTAAAGCATTCAGTACATCATTAATCATCATAGACTCTGGTACGAGCTCCAAAGGAAGTAAAATTGATTTTATGGTTTTTGGGGTTTTAAATAACTCAAAAGCATTTACATACCCAACAACATCATCTAAAGATGATTTGTAAACCAAAATCTTTGACAGTCCAGTTTTAATAAAAGCATTCTTTAAATTCGAGACAGTTTCATGAATTTCTACGGATATAATTTCCGTTCTAGGCACCATAACTTCTCTAGCTTTTAGATTTTGAAATTCTAAAGCGTTTTGAAAAATTTGAATTTCAGAATCGAAATCATAATCTATACTCCCTGTTTCTAACTGCTCATTAATATAATTACCTAGCTCTTCTTTGCTAAACTCTGTTTGCTCTTCATATGCATTTGTTTTAAAAAAAACTCGCAAAAAAAAGTCTGAAATTGCCGTAATAAATTCTGAAAAGAAATGAAATAAATAATAAAATATATAAGCAGGAATTGCGAATATTTTCAGCACTTCATTCGCATAAATTCTAAAAATAGCTTTCGGTAAAAATTCTGCTGTAACTAAAATTAAAATTGTAGAAATAATCGTTTGTACTAGTAAAATAGAAAATTCATTAAAACTACTTAGAGGCAATATTCTTATTAGAAATTTGCCCATATAATAACTATAAATTACCAAAGAAATATTATTACCTACTAGCATTGTGGTAATAAACTTTGATGATTTTTGAGTTATGACCTTAAGGATTTTAGGAATAAAACCTTCTCTTTTTTTTTCTAATTCTATGTGCATTTTATTAGCAGAAACAAATGCAATTTCCATCCCTGAAAAAAAGGCGGATAATAAAATTGATACAATAACAATAATAAGTTCAATTTCCATTAGGAACTAAAATTCTACTTGTTTTGATTGTTTCTAGACTCAACTTTTTTTCTAAAATGTCTTTTAAAGAAAAATACTAAGGTAATAAAAATTGAAGCCACAATTAAAAGTATTGCTCTACTTCTATCAGAATTGATTTTCAAAAGACCTTCTACTAAGCAAATTATGGCGATTATTAAATATCCGTACTGAAAAAATTTCCAAATCTTATTCATAATATTATTCTTCTGATGTTTCTAATTTTCCTGTGGTTTTTTTTGATAAGTGTTTCGATAAATCATCTTTAGATTCAAAACCAACTCCAAAAATCGTATCACTTTCTTTGGTTAGTTTAAATGCTTTTTCAGAAACAAAATACTTTGTTTTTTCATCCCAAAATAATTGCTCTGTTTCCAATCTAGATTGATCTGTATGATTAACAACTACCACATTCCCTCTAATTTCTGATATAGATGTTTTCGCATAAGACAAAGCATAATTCCCGGTAATAGTAACAGAATCCAAACCATTTTTTTCAAAATTAATAATTTTAACCCCCTTAGGAAACTCACTATAGGGATGTTCTTTTCTATTACTAAAATCTAACATTATTGGTGTAATTAATTTTGATGTAATTCTACCAGAGTCTTTATAAACATGATACGCATCTTTTGCAGTACCTACAGGTAAATTTTTATCTGCTAAAAAATCTCTTACTTTTTGTGTATTGTTAGCGCATGAAAAAAGCATTGCTATTCCATAAAGAACAGCAATGCTTTTTAATACTATTTTTTTGTAATTCCTCACAAAATATTAATTAGGAACTTTTACAGTTTCACCTATCCAACATTTAATTCTATAACTACTTCCTGGTGCAACACCCGCCGTAAAGACTACTTTTTTACTTGGTAAATTTGCTCTATAAGAAGCAATGTATTTTTTTGCTGCAGAAGAAATACTAGGGTCTACTGATGATGCTCTTTGTGCTTGTCTTAAAGCTGCTGCATACACCATTCTTTTTTCAAACTCGTTAGTACCACAATTATTAACACTAGATTGATATAGCCTTGCAATTAATAAATATGCTTTACCAAAATTAGGATTAAATCTTAATGCTTCTCTAGCTAAACTTCTTGCTTTAGATAATTGACCTCTAACTTTAGCTGCTTGAGCAAACTTTAATTTATACTTTGCCTTTTTTATAGGATCTGTTTCTAAGTTAAATGCTTTCTCTCTCATGGCTGCTGCTCCGCTAGTATCTCCATTTTTTTCTAAGATGCCGGCATAAAAAGAATAAGAATCTGCAGAAGGGGCTGATTCTGCATAAGCCTTAGCTAATGTTTCGTACATTGAATCTTCTTGACAGCCCTTGTTAAACATTCTAGATACTGCTCTTCTTAACCAAGTTGTATTTGTTTTATTTGCTTCAAAATCTCTTTTGTACAAAGGTACTAATCTCTCACAAGTAGCAATTTCTGATATGATTGCATCCAAACCACCTTCTACTCTACCTAATGCTTTAGAGTTAATAGAATAAGCTCTTAATCTGCTTTTCTCTTTTTTATCTAAAACCTTAGTAGAATCTTGAGTTAAAACATTAATTTTTTTAGCATAATCATCTAACTTTTCACCAACAGATTCAATTACATCATCATACGTATCAAATACTCTTTGTGGATTAGCATCTTTGTATTTATCTGTTATTCCTTGAAAATACTTGTAGATATTTTTAACACTCATATCTCTTGGAGAAATTTTATATGCTATCTCTAAAATATTGAAAATTTCTTCTTCAGAAGCTAAATTATTTTTAAATAAGTAAGTTGCATAATCACTATGCACCTTTGCTGGATTTTTTTTAGGAAAATATTGTAATCTCTGCTCATAAACCTTTTTAGCTAAAGCAGGATCTTTTTTAACATCTTCTGCTAAATCTGCACCGTACTTGTATATATTAACAGATAAATCTTTACAATTATCCATTAAATAAACCCAATTAGCATAAGCATCATCATACTTTTTAGATTTAAAATCTCCTTTAAAAAGATTATATTTAATTGTACATTCTCTTTTTGCATCATCCTGTGCATTTGTCTTTGCAGTTGCTAAAAACATTGTAACTGCTAATAAAAACGTAATTTTCTTCATTTTACTTATTATTTGTTAATCAATCTTTCTCTTCTGAAACCAGTTAGTGTCCGTCAAAGATAAACTTAATCTAAAATTAAAATAATTTTCTTGTATTAAATTATTGCTGGTGGTTCCTCTTTTACCATACTCAAATCCCATATTTACAGTGGACAGACGTTTTAATGGTAAACCTAAACCAAAAGATATGCCAAAGTCATCAATTGGCGTAAAATTAGTATTACTCCCTGAACCATCAACCAACAAGCCAGTTTTTTCAAAACGAACTCCAGCCCTATACGTAACTCTGTCCCAATAACTGGAAATAGAATTTATTTTTGGCAAATAAAATCCTCCTAAAGAAAACCTATTTGACTTACCGTATTTATATGCTCCATTTATATTAACCTGCAAACCTTCAGTAGTTATAACATCTTGATTTTCATACTCTAAGCCTGCATACCATTTATCACGCTTCCCAACACCTACACCTAAAGTAGTCTTTGAAGGTAAGTTAAACTTACCATCAATAACTGCACTTGAAACCGTATCTCTTGCATTTTCAAAACCAGAAGCGGCAACAGTTAATGAATACAAATAATCATTACCCGAAACCTTTAAATCATTACCTAATTTAAAAGTAGCACCCGCATTTAAAACTAATTTATTTTTTAATGTTTTTTGGTATTGAGCCCCCAATTTTAGGGAAACACCTTTCATTACTGTAGCCTCATCATATTTAGTTGCTAAAGAGACATTATCTCTTTGATTCGTAATGCTATTGTTAACATTTCCAAAAATGTAATCAGCCTCTAAACCTAGTGATAATCCTTTAAATACCTTAATTCCGAAACTACCATAAATTTTATTAACCCCTCCGTTACCCGAAAATAAAGATGTTTCAGAAATATCTCCATTACTGTCGGTAAGAGAATTTGTTAACGAATATCCTACAGAAGAAACTGGTTGTAAACCTATTGAAAAACCCGCTTTACCGCCTATTGGGAAAGCCAAAGCGATGTAAGACAAACTGGTTGAATTAACATTTTGTTTTGTTGTACTGCTTTCAATAGTTAAATCAGTATTTAATAATCCAAATGCATATGTTGTATACCTTAAATCTGAATATGCTGCAGGATTTGTAAAATTTAAATATTTGTAATGGTTAAATGCAACACCAATACCACCCATAGAACTTTGTTCTACCGTTGTACTCGTAAACTCTTCTCCAATACCAAAATAAGAATAAGGAGACGAATTTGTTCTTTGTGCTAAAAAAGTTAAAGAAGTTAACAGTATTAAAGCTGCTACTAGAATCTTTTTAATCATTTGTTTTTGTTAAAAATCAATATTTCATTTAATCCTTCTAAGAGAAAATTTTGATTCGCAAATATGCTACTTTTTAATTGTTTTGCCAAGAAATTTGTATCTCCACCTGTTAAAACAACTGTTAAATCTGAATATTTGTTTTTATATTGAGAAATAACACCTTCCAATTCATTAATAACGCCATTAACTACGCCAGAATTAATACTTTCATTTGTATTCATTCCTATAAAATTTTGTGCTATCTTTTTTTCTAAAAGCGGTAATTTACTAGTGAAATCATGCAATGCTTTATATCTCATTTCAATTCCTGGTGAAATTGCTCCTCCTAAATATTCAGATTGATCATTCACAAAATCAAAAGTGATACATGTTCCAGCGTCAATGATTAATATATTCCTCTTTGCATATTTCTTTACGGCAGCAGCAACTAATGCAATTCGATCTACGCCTAAAGTTTCCACAGTTTCATATAAATTATTGAAAGGAACATTTGTGAATGAAGATAGAACCAATAAATTGACTAAGTTTTGAAGTTTTTGCATCTTGTATTCAGCAATAAAACCCACATTAGACAAAATTCCAGCAGTAATTTTGTACTTTTTTAATATTTTTTTTATTTCCGATAAAAGTTCATTTACATCAATAAAAATTACTTCAACGAGCGTATCTTTCTCAAAAACAGCAAGTTTTACTCTTGTATTACCGGCATCAACAATTAGATTCATCTTTAATTTTATAATAAATTCAAAAATACAATAGATTTTTTTATAATTTCTTTAGTACATGTCAAAAAACATTTTATATTTGCATCCGCTAAGGCGATGGTACCTTAGCTCAGTTGGTAGAGCAAAGGACTGAAAATCCTTGTGTCCCTGGTTCGATTCCTGGAGGTACCACAAAAAAATCCGAACTTACGTTCGGATTTTTTGTTTTTAAAAAGTACTTCAAAAATTTATTTCAAATTTTCAATCATCGTTTTAGTCATAAGGTTTAAATTATATTCCGGTTTCCAATTCCAATCGTTTCTAGCGGCCGTATCATCAATACATTTTGGCCATGAATTGGCAATCACTTGTCTAAAATCTGGCTTATAAGCTATTTTAAAATCAGGATAATATTCTTTGATTGACAGCGCTATTTGTTCAGGGTTAAAACTCATACCAGCGATATTATAGGAGGTCCTTATCGTTAACTTTTCTTTATCCGCCTCCATTAATTCTAAGGTAGCCCTAATTACATCATCCATATACATCATAGGCAACATTGTAGACGCATCTAAAAAACACTCAAACGACTCATTTTTGACAGCCTTATGAAAAATATCTACAGCATAATCTGTTGTACCGCCGCCCGGTAAAGATTGGTATCCAATAACCCCAGGATATCTCAAGGAACGAACATCTAAACCATATTTTTTAAAGTAATAATTTGCCCAATTTTCACCAGCTACTTTACTCATGCCATAAACTGTGGTAGGCGTTAGATTTGATGACTGCAACGTATTTTCTTTATCAATATTTTCACCAAATACAGCTATTGAACTCGGAAAAAATACTTTTTTCACTTTATGTAGTCGAGAAACCTCTAAAACATTGAATAAAGTTTTCATATTCAAATCCCAAGTTCCTAAGGGATTTTGCTCTCCTTTTGCCGATAAAATTGCAGCAAGATGATAAATCTGAGTAATCTTGTTTTTTAAAACAACTTCTTCTACTGCTTTAAAATCTGTAGCATCCAATGTTATAAAATTATCTTCAGACCCAATCTTTTTGTATAAATCTGAGGCAATAACATTGACTGCGCCATAATTAAGGCGTAACTTTTCAGTTAAGACGGTTCCTAATTGCCCATTTGAACCAACTATTAAAATAACATCTTTATTCATTTTTTGATCAAGTATTAAAAAATAAAATTATAGTATTTATCAATATAAAAAGTTTTATACCCTACTTTTAAATCAAAAAAAGTATTTTTAACTTTTAAATAGGGTATTTAAAGAATATTCAACTTAATAGACATTTAATTTATTCTTAAAAAAGAGAATTAACCTGCATATGGAAAAAATAGACGAAACGGACCTGAAAATTTTGAGAATCTTACAAAAAGACTCTAAAAAAACAACCAAAGAAATTGCCAAAATTTTAAATTTAACCTCCTCTCCAGTTTACGAAAGAATTAAAAGATTAGAAAAACAAAAGTTGATTAAGAAATATGTGGCGCTTGTAGATAAAAAAAAGTTAAACATACCCATAACAGCAATTTGCATGGTTTCTTTACGATATCATCATGAAGGATTTATTGATAAATTTGAGAAACAAATTAAAGAACTAAAGGAAGTACAAGAATGTTATCATATGGCAGGAAAAGTAGATTTTTTCCTAAAAATAAATATGACAAGTTTAGATAATTATCATCAATTTGTAAGAAGTAAATTATCTAAAATTGAGAATATTGGTGTGCTTGAAAGCTATTTTGTTTTAAAAGAAATTATGTCTAGCACAGAATATTGTATCTAATATTTACGAAAACTACCTTACAATATCTCTCACAATTTTTAAATGATGATTGGTATGTAATCTTAAAAATTTAATCGTCTGTTTTTTATTTAATTGCTGGAATACGGGGTGTGTAAAGAATTGATTCTCCTTTAAACTATCAATTGTCTCAAAATTTCTTATTGCTTTTTCTAATTGATTTTCAATATCTTCTTTTAATAATACTTCTGGAGGTAAAACTCTTTTTGGAGCTTTTGCTTTTCCTCTGGGGAAAAAACCCATTGTAAATGCAAATAAACGCATTCCATTAAAATTTTTCTTGTAATCATCAGAATTTGAATTTTTTAAGGATTCCAAAACATTATTAACTACTTTTAAAGAATGATCTAAATGCCAACCAACATTTGCTTTCGAAATCTTTAAATTTTCTTTCTCTTGATGTGTTATGCATTCTCTAATGATTCCAAATTCTTTATCCAAAATTTCTGTTTTTTTACTTCACGAATATATATAAAATTTACGCATAAAAAAATCCAGCTTTTTGGCTGGATTTATATATTTATTTCATCATTTGAAGATTTGTAAGCTCTAAATTAGTTAGCTCTCTCCATCTACCTCTTGGTAAGTTTCTCTTGGTTAATTCCGCAAAAATAACTCTATCTAGTTTGTTCACTTTATATCCTAAATGTTCAAATATTTTACGAACAATTCTATTTCTACCGGAATGAATTTCAATACCAACTTCAGACTTTGGTTGCCCATCAACGTATGAGACTGCATCAATAAATACTTTTCTACCCTCTATAATAACCTCTCCTCTCAATTTTTCTAAATCTTTTAAATCGAGTTTTTTATCTAAAGAAGCATGGTATAATTTTCGCACATTATGTTTCGGATGTGTTAATTTCTTGGCTAAATCTCCATCATTTGTAAATAATAACAAACCCGTTGTATTTCTATCTAACCTTCCAACAGGGTAAATTCTTTCTTTTGATGCATTTGCAATCAATTCCATAACCGTTTTACGTCCACGATCATCATCCATCGTAGTAATGTAATTCTTAGGCTTATTTAAAAGAATATATCTTTTCTGCTCTGGAGTAATAGATGTACCATCAAAACGAACAACATCATCAGATTGTACTTTGTACCCCATTTCTGTTATCAACTTTCCATTTACCTCAACACTTCCGTGTTCTATGTATGTATCTGCTTCTCTTCTAGAGCAAACACCTGAATTGGCAATGTATTTATTTAATCTAATTCCTGCTGATTCGTCTGTTTTCGGAGTTGGACTTATTTTTTTAAAGTCCTTTTTAAAACTCTTTCTGCTTAGCGGAGTCGTCTTTTTAGCATCTCTATGAAATGAGTTTTTTTTAGTATCTTTTTGAGGTGTACTTCTTTTACCTTCTTGTCGTCTTCCCGACGAGTTTTTATTTGATTCCATTTTAAAAATTTTGGCAAAGGTACTTAAATTGAAACTCTAATTCAATCTATCGATTACTTTTTCTAATAGCAGAGAAGTATCTATAAAAACTAAACAAAAAACACCAGTTAATAAAAGAAGTTTCAAAATGTTATGTAAAAAAGTATACTGCTTTTGCTGGGTTGATTTCCAAAGGTAAACACCAACAAAAGATAAAGTTAATAGTGCTAAATAAAAATAGTACCGCATATCACCTAAGGCCGGATAAGTAAACAAAATTATTACCGGAATAAAAGCAAGTAATAATAATAAGAGTGACAATTGCTTTGTTTTTAACTCTCCATAAACTACAGAAAATGTTTTATAATTATTCGCTAGTGCTCCCTTTATATTTTCTAAATCTTTAATTAATTCTCTAACCATAATTACTAAAAACAAGAAAACTGCATGAAGAAAAATGATTTTTGAAAAATTTTTATAATACACAAAAACAGCAAAAAAAGGTAAAATTGTTAGTATGGTCGCAGAAATTAAACCTGTAAAAGGATGTTTTTTTAATTTGTGAGAATATAACCAAATACCAAAAATATAGACTGAAAAAAAAAGCGCTGATTTCCACGAAACAAATAAACCAAAAGTAAATCCTAAAAAATTTAAGATAAAATAAAGCATCAATTTTGTTTCCTGTTTTACGTAATTATCTATGCCTGTTTTTAAAGGTCTATTAATTCTATCAACCTTAACATCATAAAAATTATTAATAATATACCCTGCAGCAACCACACAAACAGAAGCTAAAACAATATATAAAAGATCAAAATCAAAAATAATAGCCCTGATAGATTTTTTAGGCGAAAAAATAAAGATGGATGCTAAGTATTGTGCTATTATTAAAACAAGTATGTTATAGCCTCTTATTACCGATAATAAGCTAAATATCTTTTTTAGAAAAGTCTTCGTTTTAGAAGAACTCATGAGGTACGTTTTAAAATCTATAAACTAGTTCTAGCTTATAGCCCTTTAAGCTTTCTTGTGCTTTTTGGTAATCTTCGGTAAAACCTAAAATATAGCCCCCACCTCCTGAACCACAAAGTTTCAGATAATAATCGTTTGTTTTAATTCCTTTTTCCCACACTTTATGAAAAGCATCAGGAATCATAGGTTTAAAGTTTTTAAGAACTACCTTCGATAAGCTTTTTACGTTGCCAAAAAGCGACGCAACATTGCCATGTAAAAAATCCTCAATACAAGCGTCTGTATAGGTGACAAACTCTTCGTTTAACATTTTTCTAAAACCTTCATTTTTCATCTTGTTCATAAAGATATTCACCATCGGTTCTGTTTCACCAATTTGCTCTGAATCTAATAGGAAAACTGCACCTTTTCCTTCTTTTTGAGACGGAATACCCGCAGGCTCTAAATGCTCTTTTGAATTGATTAATATTGGTAAACTTAAATAAGAATTTAGCGGATCTAAACCAGAACTATTTCCATGAAAGAAAGACTCCATCAAAGAGAAAACACCTTTTAGCTTTAACAACTTTTCTCTGGTTAAATTTTCTAAAACGGTAATTTTATCATGCGCATATTTATCATACACAGAAGCTACTAGAGCTCCAGAACTTCCCACTCCATAGCCTTGGGGTATGGAAGAGTCAAAATACATTCCATTTTCTAAATCTGTTTTAAATTCTTGTAAATTGAAAGAAATTAAATCAGAATTTAAACTCGTTAAATATATATAGAATTTGTATAAATTTTCGTTTGATTTTTTGGTTGCACCTTCCAAATTTTTGGAAGTTTTCAATGCCCCCCTGTATGCGTTATAAGGTATTGCTAGTCCTTTAGAATCTCTAATAATTCCATATTCCCCAAAAAGCAAAATTTTGGCATAAAAAAGTGGTCCTTTCATATTTTTTTTTATCAATAGCTTTACAAAAATACAATATTTACTGCACTAATCAACTGATGAGTCTCCGTTTTTATAAAAGGTCTTCCAAATACCCACTTTTTCTCCATTCTTATATTTTCCGCGAGATTGAATTTTACCATATTTATAGTAGGTCTTCCAAATTCCATCACGCAAACCTTTGGAGTAATGACCAACTCTTTGCGTTTCTCCTGTATCATAAAACTCCGAGAAACTCCCTTCTGGTTCTCCTTCAAAATAATGAACGTTCTGATAGACTTTACCATTTTCATGAAAGAACTTTACCTTACCTTGAAACATTTCCTTGTTAGGAATAGATACCGTGCTAAATCCTTCCATTTGTTTTTTTCCAGAAACATAATAGTCCACAATCCAATAACCTTTGTCCTTTTTTTTCGGGCTCGGTCTGTAATAAGCCGCTTTTTCTTTTATTGAGACTTTCCAATTTGAATCAAACCAAACAGTTTCTTGGGCACACATGGATGAAGTTAAAAACCCCACCATTATGGCAATAAGTAAAGTTGAACTTTTCATAATGAGATGTTTTAATTACAGAAAATATTACAGTCTTTTTGCTCCGAAACCGACTGTATCACAAATATAATGATTTTTCTGACAGTATTTAGATAGCTGATTATCAATAAATTGCAATATATTCTCTTTTTCGTTTTCAGGAAACAACACATGAACGTTTGCGCCTGCATCTAAGGTAAAACAAATATTACTGCTGTTTTCTTGACGATATTCCCAAACTTTGTTGATGATTTCTAACGTATTTGGTTTCATCAAAATAAAATAAGGATTGCTAGTCAACATCATAGCGTGCAGCGTTAAAGCCTCACTTTCGACTAGATTAATAAAATCCTTACTGTTGCCTTCTTGCAGGATTTTAGACATTTTAGACAAGTTTTCGTTAGCTTGTAAAAAACGATTTTCTGCGAATGGATGCTTGTGCATTAAATTATGACCAATTGTGCTGGAGACTTGTTTTTCACCCTTGTCAACCAATAAAATTACATCTTGGTAATTCTCGAAAAATGGATGTACCTTATAAGGAAACTGTATTCCAAATAAATCTGAACTTCCTTCAATTTCTGGATGATTTCCCCAGACAACTAATGGCCCTTCAATACTTCTACTTGCACTTCCAGAACCTAATCTAGCTAAAAAAGAGGCTTTTTTATGAATCTTATCCACGGATAAATTTGGATTTAATTCCTTTTCTAAACTCATTAAGCACATAGCAATTGCACTTAAACCACTTGCAGAAGAAGCAATTCCGCTAGAATGTGGAAATGAATTTTCTGAATTAATCGTCATTTCATATTCCAGGATATAAGGACAATATGATTGCACTCTCTTAAAAAATTCTGCAATTTTTGGCTTGAATTCGTCTTTTTGTTTTCCTTCAAAGAATAAGTTAAAAACGACTTCATCAGACTTTTCTTTTCTAATAAAATCGACTCTAGTAATTGTATGACAATTATTTAAAGTAAAACTAATAGAAGCATTTTTAGGAATCTGTGGATTACTCTTTCCCCAATATTTTACAAGCGCGATATTACTTGGTGTTTGCCAAGTAAAACTTGCTGTCTCAACAAATTTTAACGTCGATTTTGCTATAAATTGATCTGTATTCAAAGTCTAAAAATTTTAAAACAAAGATAAAGGTTACCCTACACTTCTGCTAATTTTTGCAAAACGGATTCTTAACAGCTGCTGCTTATCGTTGATTTTTTATGATTATTTCTATCCCTTAGTTTGTTTTCTACATAATTTTCCATGTAATAATGATAAAGACTTTTGCATTCTGATATACTTTTTTAAAGGCAATTTTACTGCTAGATTGCAAAACAGCTTCTTTAATTACAATTGTTTCTGCTATGCTAAAATCAGTAAATAATCGCTTTAGATTTCTAATTTAAAAAATGGACTTAAAATTTATTTTACTTGTATCTTGAATGATATAAAGAATATAAAATGGTTTCTGTTTTTCTGAATTTAAAATTCAGAAAAAAACATAACATTGAGCAGATGAAACATAAAATTAACAAGGAGTTCTAAAACTTTTATGATGCACGGGCGTATTTGGCGAGCTATCAAAACCAAATCAGATTTAATTTCCTCTCTCCTACTTTTGAAATAGTACTTTTTTTTACTAGGAAATTTGTTTGCCATTATTTTAACTTGGATAAAAAAGTAAGAAAAAACTTTTTCTCTATTACCTTCAATAAAGCATCTTTCAAATTTTTAGAAATGATGCTTTATTGTTTGTATTTTTGTTGCTGATGAAACAAAAAAAAGTCTTTTTACTTTTAAACGGTGAACCCCCAAAAGAAATGCCAAATTTATCTAATTATGATATTATTTGTGCTACTGATGGTGGGTATCATTTTTTAGGAAATAATAAAATTACACCAGATTTTGTTTGTGGCGACTTAGACTCATTGCGAGAAATACCAGAAAATATTGAAGTAATTTGTACACCAAATCAAGATTTTACAGATTTTGAGAAAGCATTACAAATTCTATTTGACAGAGGCCATACAACAATTGATATTTATGGTGCGAGCGGAAAAGAACAAGATCACTTTTTAGGAAATCTGAACACTGCTTTACAATGGAAAGAAAAATTGAACCTTACTTTTTTTGATACCTACAGTCGTTATTTTTTGGCTGACAAGAACACAGAAATCACTAATTGTAAAGACCAAGTTATTTCTTTAGTCCCTTTCCCAAGAGCAACAAACATTCTTACTGAGGGATTACAGTATGCATTAAATAAGGAAAACTTATCCTTCGGAGCAAGAATTGGCACAAGGAATAAGGCAACAAAAAACCAAATAAAAATTACTTTTGAAAGTGGTAATTTATTCATTTTTATCAATCATAAGAAATAAAAAAATGGCGAACAAAATAAAATTATTATGGGATTTTAGAGGACCAGATGCTAAAGAAACTGCAAAACACCATACTACTCATTTAAAAGAATTTGCAACCATAGAGAATTTAAGTTTTCATGAAATTGACATCCAAGAAAAAAACCCCATGCTGGTTTCAGCTTTTATTGTTGTAGATGAAAAGGATATGAAAATTTACAGAGACGCTTTAAAACCTCAAAGAGGTGAAGTTGTTTAGTTAGGTCTTTTATGCACTTTGTAAAACACCTGTTTATTTTAAAACAAAATAGCAGCAAACCTTCATGCATCTATTAAGTTAAAATATTTCCTTCAAAAATATTTCACTCATTACAGCAATCCCTTTTCTATTTATTTCTTCGATAAGAGTTATAATTATGAAAAAATGTTAATTTTTGAGCCGCCATAAACTTGAATAAAAAATTACGCTACCCTAGAATTATTAATAAATTTTATAGGCTTTACTGAAAACAAAAAAAATTATTCTTCGGAGTTTGCCTTAATTTATAAAAAACATCTTCTTTCTAATCTTACTCATTCCGATTGGAATATTAGCTCAATCAAAAAACGATATTAAACCGAGAAGTTAGAGCTATATTACTAGTGATATTTTATCACCATTTTTTTTCATTTTGATGCAGAGGAAGGATGGGATTTGTAAAGAATTTGAATGAAAAGTCTACAATCAGCATAAAAAAAGTATAAAATATTTTGAAATAGAAATATTTTATATCAATCATAATGAAAACTTAATAAAAGACGGATTCTGTGACAAACAAAATGAATTCCTAACCTTTGATACGGCTGATTATAACAGACTAAACTTTCTGTTTCAGTCTGGCCAGATAGGGCAATTATCTAAATATAGTAAAAAATATTTTTGAATGGAGTTCAACAAAAAATAGTTTCTGCCAAATAATTATAAAAATACCTCAAAATTCTATTGGTATTACTCGTTAAGATATTTATTTCAAAAAATAAATTATTCCAAAGGAATGAACTGTTTGTAATGATTATATCTGTCAAAAATTTGCTCTATATAATTAGCTGGTTCTTCACCTCTCACATATCCATATTTTATGAAAGATTTATTATAATTCTTTGGTAAACTCAAAGCTAAAATCATCTTTTCTACATTGTCTGACCAAATAGTTGAATCTAAGTCATTTTCTACTGCTAAACGCTGAGCATCTCTAACATGACTATATCCACAATTGTAAGAAGCTAATGAAAATTTAATTCTATTTATAGAATCATTTATATCTGTAAATCGATTATATAAATAATCTAAATAATCTGTTCCACCTCGAATACTTTCATTCGGATCAGAAACATCCTTTATGCTAAGAGATTCTGCAGTGGATGGCATCACTTGCATCAGCCCTTTGGCGCCGGCCCATGATTTAGCGATAGGGTCAAATCTAGACTCTTGATAAACTTGTGAGGCCAATAATCTCCAATCCCATCCAATTTTAGTCGCATGTTTCTTTATCAAATTATCGTATTTACTAATTTGATTATTCTTTAAGCTATAATAGTCGCTCTTTATTCGCTGCTTAAAGGTTCGTTTATTTTTAAAGTACTTATTATATATAACATTAAAGTTAGATTTCTTTCTCTGAGAGATTATCCATTTATTAACAACTTCACGAAACATGGGAGATTTTTTTCTCGTAACCCAGGCAATTCTTTGCGAAAAAGAAATAGGAACATCAATTTTTAGAATAGGATTAAAAGAAGCGTTTATTTTCGCCAAATTTTCATCAGCTATGGTGTATTCAATTTTTCCGTCTGCCACCATATCAATAATTTCGTCTGTTGATAATTTACTATTTAAAGTATCAATCATAATATTCCCTCCCATTTCATTTGACAAACTTAATAAGCGCTCAATATAGGAGGAGTTTTTTCTTATCGAAATTGTTTTATCTATTAATTCAATCGGATCCTGAATAAGTTGCTTCTGTAAATTGCTCCAAGAAATATTTAAGTAATTATCTGGTTTTTTCTGAACAAGCACCTGCCTAGTAAGGTATAAATACTCTGTAAAATCAACTTCCCACTTTCGTTGATTTGTGATGGTCATACCATGCGCTATGAGATCAACATCTCCTCTATTTAAAACTTCAAATTGAGTGTCGAGATTATTAGATACTACAAGCTCTAATTTTAAATCAAGATGCTTTGCTAACTGTGTCAACAATTCATATTCAAAACCCATAGCTTGCCCCCGATATAAAAAATAACTAGTACTGCTATACACAACCAAAGCTCTTAAAACACCGTCTTTTTTAATTTCCTCCAAATCTCTATCCACAGAGTTCTCAACAAAGGGATTCACCCTATTTTGAGCCGAGCCAACTTTATATTCACCTTGCTGCTGGCAGGATATTAAATGTAAAGAAATGGCTATAATAAAAAATTGTTTCGCATATGTCTTCAATATAATCATATTTAAAAATCGAATACAATAAAAACTGCTAGAAATTATAACTATAGTAGTAAAAAGCCGACCTAAATGGTTTTCAGTAAGTAGAACAATTCTTTCAAGAAAAGTTATCATTAGTATCATTACAATGGGGTAGAAAATACTTGTTTTCATGAATTTATTACTCTTTTCTTTTCAGCTTTATTCTAACATTTTTGTATCCAATCGGTTACATTGAATTGCTCTAAGGTAAAGAAAAAATAATTGAAACTAAATTATGAAATAAGCGGCAAGGCACATTGAGATAAATGTCAACTATTTACAACTACAAATTTGTCTAAAAAAGTCAGATTGGACCGCAAGTGAAAAGAAAACCCAAATAGCTGCATGATTTTTAATAATAAGTTCGCTTTTATATTATACTTACAGATACTCTTTTTTTTTTAAGTAATTTTTAAAAAGCCTCTTTAAGTTTAAAAAAAGCTTCTCATTTTTTTCTCATATTAAATTTACACTTCTAGGAAAGCTGTCTATTTTTATAATTTTCTGTAAATAAACTTCAAAGTAATTAATAAAGATAAAAAAGGATAAAAACCTAAATTCGTATGTGTCTTTTTTAATTTTAATTCTTCTTTGTATAAAGACCAATTGTAATCTTTAGAAATACCTTCTTCATCACAATTAGATATAATAGCATCAATTTTTTCTGCTTTTATATTTTCACAATAAAGATTTAAATTAAATTTATAATCAGCTAAAACCCTATAGTTAGTATCATAATTGATTTTGACAAATAGTTTTTTATTATAAAATACAGACTGATGATGCAAAGTATTCTTTATCCATAAAAGGTTAGAAAATTTTGATGTGAAATTAGTTTTATCATATCTTACATTCCCATATAAAATATCCAAGTTAACATTTAACTTCTTGGAAACAATACTCAAAGTATTTTTGTGCTCTATAGTATCTCCAGCTCCTAAAAAATAATACCATTCACCTTTAGATAAGGAAACTCCATGATTCATGGCATCATAAATTCCTTTATCCTTTTGAGAATGATAAAAAAATGGCGCTTCTAACTTATTTAAATAGTTTTGGGTCTCTATGGATGAATTTCCGTCCATAATCCAAACCTCAAAATCCTTAAATATTTGATTTTTAATACTACCCACTGTTTTTTGCAATCCTTTTAGATTGTTTAAAACCGGAACTATTATAGATATTTTTGGATTGATACGTTTCTACTATTTAAAATAATTATCTAATTTTTTACTTTCTTTCTCCCAACATAAAACATCTTTTGCTTTCTGTTGATTTTTTTTTATTTCTGACAATAAGACCTCATCCTTCAATAGGTTATTTATTGCTTTTGCTATCGTTTTAGGCTCATAATTATCCACTAAAACACCAACTTTATACTTATTTATAATTCTTGTAATCTCTGGTAGATTTCCGGCTACAATTGGAATTTCTGCATGAATATAATCGAATAATTTATTTGGCAAAGAATATTGAAAACTCAAACCTAAGGGTTCTTCTAAAACCATACCTAGAGTTGCTTTCTTTGTATAATTAAATAATTTATCTCTAGAAACTCTCCCCAAAAAGTGAACTCTATCCTTCATTTTTTCTTGAGCAACAAAGGATTTTAAGTCTTGCTCTACTTTGCCATAACCAATAATTATTAAATCTAAATCATTAATAAATTTTAGCGCTTTTATCATAGGTTTTAAACCTCTTCCAGGGTTTAAGACGCCTTGATACAAAATTGTTTTTTTAGTTGTTGGAAAAGCTACTTCATCAATTTCTAGAATATCTTTTTTTAACGGAATATTTCTGATAACCCCCATTTTATTCTGATATTTAGAATCATAAAACTCAACAATAGATTGACTTACTGTGTATGCATTTTTTACTTTCGGTAAGAAAAAATCTTCTAAGCTCCTCCAAAAGCCTTGTACAAATTTTCTTCCCTGTAATTCTGGCCCTTCAGAAAAAAGTTCATGGCTATCATAAACCAAATTTGTATTTTTTATTTTACTTCCAAAAAAACAAGCAGGTAACGTATCTAAATCATTCGAAAGAACATAATCGAATTTTCTGAAAATTAAATAAAAAAACAACCTAATATTAAACTCCGCGTAGAACAAAAAATTGTTATTGAAAATATGTTTTTTTCTAACAATTTTATACGCTCTTTTTACATTAATTGTATTTGGCAAAACTCTGCCATAAACAACAATTTCGTGACCTTTATTGATTAGATAATTGCATATTTTATGCACTCGGTAATCCGTAGAAATATCGTTAGTAACAGCTACAAAGATTTTTTTATTTTTCAAAAACTAATTGTTTCTATGCTCATTTGTAATTTACTGTGCTATTTCAAATAACTTTCCGGCTTCTACTTTTAGGGTCTTCTGCTTAAATTTCACAATTAATTGGTAATCATGAGTCGCCATTAAAATAGTTTTACCACTTTTATGAATTTCATTTAAGAGCTCCATGACTTCTAACGAAGTTTTAGGGTCTAAATTTCCTGTGGGTTCATCAGCCAAAATTAATTCTGGATCATTTAGCAAAGCTCTTGCAATAGCAACTCTTTGCTGCTCACCTCCGGAAAGCTCAAAGGTTTTTTTATAGTATTGAGATTGCATATCCACTTTTTCTAGAACCTCATTGATTTTTGCTTTAATTTTCTCTTTATTTTTCCAGCCAGTAGCTTTTAAAACAAATTCTAAATTATCAAAAACAGACCGATCATTTAATAATTTAAAATCTTGAAAAACAATTCCAATTTTTCTTCTTAAAAAAGGAATTTCCTTGTCCTTTAACTTTTTTAAATCAAAATCTACTATTGTTCCTCTGCCTTTTTGCAGTCCCAAATCTCCATAAAGGGTTTTCATTAAACTACTTTTACCACTTCCTGTTTTACCGATCAAATAATAAAAATCACCTTTCTCTAGGGTTAAATTTACTTTAGATAAAACCAAATTATCTCTTTGATAAATGTCTGCATTCTCTAAATGTACAACCGTTTTCTTCATAAAAATAGTAGTTTATACAAACTTATATGTTTCTATTGATTTTAACACAATAAAACAGCACAATTCTCAGTTTTGACCAAGAATATTATGAATATTTTTTATAACTTAATCAAACAAATTTAAAAAAAATACGTTTATTACATGATAACAAAAACAATTGTATGCAGTTTCGTTTTGTAAAAAACCATTTTTTATCGTCACTTCTCTTTTTAACGGTTTTTGCTGTATTTTCTCAACAGTCGATTGTTGATGCAAATGTAACTGCGAACTATAACAATGCTTTGAATTTATACAATAACAAAGCCTATGCTGCTGCGCAAAAAATATTTAAAACAGTTGAGGAAAAAACAAAAATAAATTCAGCCTTAAAAGTTGATGCCTCTTATTATAATGCCATATGTGCTATTAAATTGAATCAAACAAATGCAGATAAAAAAGTATTGACTTTTGTTGAAGAGAACCCAACAAGCAGTAAAAAAAATAAAATTTATTTTATTGTTGGCAAGTATTATTTTGCAAATAAAAAAGCTTCACATGCCTTAAAATGGTTCAAAAAAGTAAACAAAGATTTACTTTCTGCAGAAAACCAAAAAGAACTAAATTTTAAAATGGGTTACGGCCTTTTGGTTACCAAAAATTTAATATTAGCTAAAAATAGGTTTTTACCTTTAATAAATGATGCTAAATATGGTAATGATGCTCGATATTATTTTGGCTTTATTTCTTATAAACTAGAAGATTATGGAATTGCCGAATCTACTTTAAAAGAAATAGCAGATAATGAATCCTACAAAGCAGAAATTACATACTATTTATTAGACATTAGCTTTAAGGCAGGGAAATTTGAACGCTGTATAAAAGTAGGAAAAGAACTTTTAAAAACAGTTAGAAAAAAAGATGCTCCGGAAATTTCTAAAATTGTGGGTGAAAGTTATTTTAACCAAAAAAAGTATAAAGAAGCCATCCCCTATTTAAAAGCATATACCGGGAAAAAAGGAAAGTGGAATAATTATGATTATTATCAATTGGGATATGTGTATTTCATGCAAAATGATTTTGGAAATGCAATTAGTTATTTTAACAAAATCATAGATCAAAAAAATTCGGTTTCACAAAATGCTTATTATCATTTAGCAGAATGTTATTTAAATACTGATAAAAAAACGGAAGCTTTAAATGCTTTTAAAACAGCTAGTGAAATGGATTTTAACTTGGAAATTCAGGAAGATGCTGCCTTAAATTATGCCAAATTAAGTTATGAAACAGGTAATCCGTTTCAAAATATTTCTGATATTTTACAAAATTTTTTAAAGAAATATCCGAAATCTCCTTCTTATAAAGAAATTAATAATTTGGTGGTTTCATCTTTTATTCATCAACAAAACTATCAAGGAGCTCTAGATTATTTAAACAAACAGAAAACTACTGACAATTTTGCTTTGGCATCTGAAGTTTCATTGTACAGAGGAATTCAGTTATTTAATGAAACTAAACTACAAGTAGCCCTTTCTTACTTTACAAAAAGTAAGCAATCACTGGATAAAAAAATCAACACAAAAGGAGGTTACTGGGAGGCTGAAACTTTATACAGACTAAAAAATTATAAAGAGGCTATCTCAAAATTCAAAAATGTAAAGAAAAAATTAAAAACCAATATCAAAGAGTTTTCTTTAATTGATTACCATATTGGATATTGCCATTTTAAGCTAAAAGAATACAATAAAGCAATTACTGCTTTTAAAAAATTATTAAAAGTAAATCTTACTCCAAATGAAGTTCAAGATGATGTTTTTATCCGTCTTGGAGACAGTTATTTTGCAACAAGAAATTATGGCGAGGCTATAAAATCTTATCAGACTGTAGTCACAAATCTAGGATCAGGGGCAGATTATGCTCAATATCAAATTGGAATGAGTCATGGTTTTAGAAATGAAAATGATTCTAAAATCAGAGCCTTAAGCAAGGTAGTAAATGACTTTCAAATCTCCTCATTAAAAGATGATGCATTGTATCAATTGGCAAATACATACACTAAAACTAAGAATCATGAAAAAGCACATAGAGCTTACAATAGGCTATTAGAGAAGTACCCCAAAAGCTCGTTCTTACCAAGAGCATTGGTGAGGCAAGGTTTATTGTATTATAGCAATAATCAGAATCCAGAAGCAATTGAACGATTTAAACTTACTGCAAGCAAATATCCAAATACCCCTGACGCAATTGAAGCTGTTAGAAATGCTAAAAACATATATTTAGATGAAGATAATTTTGATGAATATGTTGCCTGGGTACAAACACTCCAATTTATAAATGTATCTCAATCGGAAGCAGAAAACTCCTCTTTTACAATTGCAGAAAGAAAGTATTTTGAGAATAAAAACCATTCTGGAATTATTTTTTCACTAAAAAAATACTTAACTAAATTTCCAAAGGGTCCAAACTTTTTAAAAGCTAACTATTATTTAGCAAATATTTTATTTAAAGAAAAACAATTTGACAAAGCTATTGTAAATTATAACATAATTTTAAAGGCAGGTATAACGCCATTTAGCGAAGATACTTTGGCAAAACTATCCCAAATATATTTAGAAAAACAAAAATTTCAAGATGCCCTGCCCCTGCTAGAAAGATTAGAAAAAGAGGCCTATACAATTGAAAATATACAGTTTGCACAAAGTAACCTAATGAAAGGTTACTATGAAACTCAAGCATACATAGCAGCTATTTCTTATGCAAAAAAAGTACTTTCTATGAGCTCTGTTAAAAATACTTTAGAGCAAGATGCCATAACTATTATTGCACGCTCTGCATTTAAAACCGAAGATTTTGTTATGGCTGAAGAATATTATACCGAGCTAGAAAAAAATGCAATTGGTGCCTTAAAAGCAGAAACTTTATACTACAATGCCTTCTTTAAAAATCAACAAAAAGAATATATCGCATCCAACAAAGTTGTGCAAAAATTAATCGCAGATTATTCCACTTATAAATATTGGGGAGTAAAAAGTTATGTTATCATGGCTAAAAACTATTACAGTTTAAAAGATGCTTACCAAGCAACCTTTATTTTAGAAAACGTAATTAAAAACTTTACTCAATTTAAAGACCTCATAAATGAAGCGCAATTAGAGCTTAATCGTGTAAAAGAAAATGAAGCGAAGACTAATAATTCTATAATCCCTAAAAATTAAAATAAATGAAAAAAGGATTTATACTATTTTTAGTTTTCTCTAGCATTTTCAATGCCTTTTCTCAAAAGAAATCTACAAAAAAAGCACTTGCTGTTAAAATGGATACAGTTAAAACTGAGGTTGTAGAAGTAATCACAAAATACAATCCCCAAATTGCAGATGCCTCAAAAATTAAAAAAAATCCTACCATCACATTATTAGATCAAAGTAAAAAGAAAAAATTAAGCTATACTATTTTTTCTGCTCCTGTGGCCTCTACGTTTGTTCCTAAAAGTGGGGTTGTAAAAAGTATTGAGGTCGGCGTAAAAGAGCGTATTTACAACAATTATGTAGCCTTAGGATTTGGCAATTATACATCTCCATATTTAGAGGGTTATGTAAATAGTAGTACTCGTTTTGATAGTGAATTTGGTTTGTATGCAAAATATACTGCTTCTTTAGACAATATAGAAAACACTATTCTAAATAGTAATTTTTCGAACTTTTTAACAACTATATTTTACAAAAAAGAAGAGCGTTATTTTGACTGGAAAGTAAGCTTAGAGGCCGAAAGAAAAGTATACAATTGGTATGGATTACCAAATATTAATTTTACTCAAAACACTTTAAACTTAATTAATGAAAATCAGGCTTATAATCTTCTTAATACTAAAGGAGAAATTGATTTTTTAGACGCTTACATAGACAAAAGTACAATTTCCGTTTCTTATTTTTCTGATGCCTTTCGCAGTCAAGAATTCTTAATGAATTTTAATACAGCCTTAGATATACCCCTGGATTATATTTACAGTAAACTCAATGGTCTCAATATAAATACGGGTATAGAATTTTTAAAAGGTAAATTCACTAATGAGTATGCAAATCAAAATAAATTAAATTATGCCATTTTTACGGCAAAAATAAAACCCGAATATAAAACTACTATAAGTGGCTTTTCTTTAAAATTAGGAACAAAAATTTTTGGTTCTTTTGATACTGAAAATAGTGTAAATAATTTTTTAATTTATCCAGACATTCACATTCGTAAACCAATTATCAAAGAGTATTTAAATATTTATGGAGGAATTTCTGGCGACTTAAAAACAAATACTTATCAAGGTTTCGTAGAAGAAAACCCTTATATTTCTCCTACTATATTTATGACGCAAACTTCAGAAAAATACAATGCTTTCTTAGGTTTAAATGGATTGATTAATAATACTATTAGTTTTAATATTTCTGCAAGTATAAAAGACCAAGAGGACGCTCCTTTGTTTTTAAGAAACAATTCAAAATCTGATGGAACGAACTATACTGTGAATGGAGTTCCTTTAAAAGGTTATGAATACGGCAACTCATTTAATGTAGTGTATGATGATATAAAAACAACTTCATTTTCTGCAGAAATAACCTATAATTTCACAAAGAGAATTACGTTTTCAACCAACATTCAGTTCGATAACTTTGAATTAAAAAATCAATCAAAAGCATGGAACTTCCCTACTTTACAAGCATACTTCATTGGAAAGTACAAGAATAATAAATGGTATGCAACAACGAATATTTTTTATATAAATGAGAGGGAGGACCTTTTATATAGCGCTTCGTTTCCATCAACTACAAATGGCTTTCAAACCTTAGAATCTTTTGTGGATGTAAACGTGCATGGAGGGTATCATTTTAATGACAAATTTTCTGCATTCTTAAAAGTAAACAATATTTTCAACAATAATTATCAACGTTTCGCCAACTTTACTGTACAAGGTTTTCAGGCCTTAGTTGGTATCACTTACAAGTTTGATTTCTGATAGTTTTCTCGAGACTTGTTTTAGTATATTTACAAAATGCTACTATACTATTTAATGATTGCCTTACAAGTGTTTTGCATGTATCATGTATATAAAAATAAGAGTAACTATTACTGGTACTTTGTCCTTTTTTTCATCCCTTTAATTGGCTCTATTATATACTTATTCACAAATGTCTTTAATAGAAAAGACATCACAGTGATCGCTCAAGAAATCACCACTGTAATAAACCCGACAAGGAAAATTAAAGCTTTAGAGAAAGAATTAGATTTTTCTAACACTTTTCAAAATAAAATAAATTTAGCTGATGTTCATCTTGAAAATAAAGATTTTGAAAATGCCATTATTTTTTATGAAAAAGCTCTAGAAGCTAATTTTAAAAACGATCCTCATACTTTAAATAAATTGATTCATTGTTATTATAAAACAAGTAATTTTGACAAGGTCATTGAATATGCCAACAAAATAAATTTAGATAAAAATTTCAAAGAATCTCTGTACTTCTATGGATTAGCGTTAGAACAAAAAGAACAATTTACGGAAGCTGAATTTCAACTAAGAAAAATTGATAAAAGATTTTCTAACTACCCGGAAAGACTAGAGTTCTCAAAATATTTAATACGAAGAAATAAAAAGGAGGATTCCAAAGAAATCTTAACCGAAATTATTTCTGAAATCACATCAATGACAAAAGCAAATTCGAAAAAATATCGAAATATCTTTATTGAAGCTGAGAAAATATTAAACGAACTCCAAAGCTTCTAAAAAATAATTATTGTTGATATTACATCCTTTCTTCACAGAATAAAATTTAAAAATAATAACAAAATAATTTTATAGACCCCATCAAAATAGTAAATTAAACCCACCTCATACGAAGTAACATTTCTTAATTGGAGAGCTTTGCGTCCTTAAATTCTAATACATTTTCAAAGTGAATAGTTTCTCGTTTCATTTTTGTAGCTTTATAAAATCTAAAACGAACTACAAAATGAAAAATATATTACTCTTTATATCTATTTCTTTGCTTCTTGCATCATGCACTCCTAAACAAAAAAAACTAATCAATTCAGAGAAATTATCTTCTGAAGAAAAAATTGATTCTACTAATATTAAAAGCCTTTTTAATAGTGCATTAACTGATGGTAAATCTTATGAATGGTTGCGCGATTTAACTCAAAATATTGGGGGACGTTTATCTGGATCACCAGAAGCTGATAAATCAGTAATTTGGGGAGAAAAGCTAATGAAAGAAGTAGGTTTAGATTCCGTTTGGCTGCAGCCAGTTATGGTTCCACATTGGGTTAGAGGCGAAAAAGAAGTAGCAAACTATACCACAAACGGAGTTCAAAAAGATGTGCCAATTTGTGCATTAGGCTTCTCAGTAGCAACCCCAAAAGCAGGAGTTTTAGCAGAGGTTATTGAAGTAAAAAGTTTAGCAGAAGCAGAAGCTTTAGGAAATAAAATGAAAGGAAAAATAGTGTTTTTTAATCGTCCTTTTGACGACACCCTAATTAACACCTTTAAAGCTTACGGAGGTTGCGTCGATCAACGTGTAAATGGTGCTGCAGTTTGCGGGGAATTTGGGGCAAAAGGAGTTATTGTGCGTTCGATGACAAATTCTGTAGATGATTATCCTCATACAGGCACCATGAGCTATGGAGACTTATCCCAAGAAAAACACATTCCAACTGCAGCCATTAGTAGCAGAGCTGCTAATATTTTAAGTACTGATTTAAAACAAAATCCGACTTTAAAATTTTACTTTAAACAAAGTTGTGAAACCTTACCAGATGCACCTTCTTTTAATGTTGTTGGCGAAATTAGAGGAACTGAAACTCCAGAAAACATTGTTGTAGTTGGTGGTCATTTAGATTCTTGGGATTTAGGAGATGGAGCTCATGATGATGGCACCGGAATTGTACAATCTTTAGAAGTTGCTTATTTGTTTAAAAAAAACAACATCAAACCTAAAAACACGTTGAGAGTTGTCTTTTTTATGAACGAAGAAAACGGAACGAGAGGCGCAAAAAAATACGCAGAATTGGCAAAATTCAATAAAGAAAATCATATTGGAGGGTTAGAATCTGATGCCGGAGGTCATACTCCTAGGGGATTTTCTATAGATGCAAATACGGTTAACACCAAACTATTACAAAGCTGGAAAAAACTATTATCTCCTTATGGATTACATGATTTAGATAAAGGTGGTTCCGGTGCAGATATTGGTCCTTTAAAAGGAGATGATGTAACATTAGTAGGTTACAGGCCAGATTCTCAGCGTTATTTTGATTATCATCATACTAGTACAGATACTTTTGATAAAGTCAATAAACGTGAACTAGAATTAGGAAGCGCTTCCATGGTGAGTATTATTTATTTAATGGATAAATATCTATATGCTGACGCTCCCGTAAAACCTTAATTTAATGAGTATTTTAACCCTAATTCTTAGAATTATTTTTGGAGTGTTTTTTGCCTATGCCGGGTTCATGCATTTCAAAAAACCGAATTTTTTTAATGGATTTATTCCAAATTTCTTACCAAAACTCGCGGTAAACTATGTATTTGGCTTTATAGAGTTCATATTAGGAATTGGCTTATTTTTTAATCAAACAGTAAAAAACTCAGCATTAGGAATTTTTATTTTAATGATGCTGTTTTTACCAATTCATATTTGGGATTTCACAAAAAAACAACCCGTAATTGGTTCTAAAAAACTAGCTTTTATTAGAATTCCAATTCAATTTTTATTAATGTATTTATCATATTTAATATACATACACACATGAAAAACCTAGTATTACTTGTACTATTTTTAACTTCATTTTTCTCTTGTGAAAAAGAAAAAGTAGACCTCATTGTTCTCAATTCAAACACCTATACTGTTAACGAAAAATTTGATAATGCAGAATCATTTGCCATCAAAGACGGGAAATTTGTTGCAGTTGGAAGTGCTGAAGAGATACATGCTCAATATACATCAGAAAATCTAATTGACGCAAAGGAGCAGACCATTATTCCTGGTTTAATTGATGCACATTGCCATTTTTACAGAATGGGTTTACAACAGCAAAAAGTATCTTTAGAAGGAACAAAAAGTTATGAGGAGGTACTAGAGAAAATTGTCGCTTTTCAAAAAGAGAAAAATCTTACTTTTATTTCAGGGCGTGGTTGGGATCAAAATGATTGGGAAATAAAAGAATTTCCAACAAAAGAGAAATTAGACAAGTTATTTCCTACAATTCCTGTCGCAGTTGGCAGAGTTGATGGTCATGCCCTATTAGTAAATCAAGCGGCTATTGATTTATCAGGCATTACAAAAGACACGAAAATTTCAGGCGGAGAAATCATACTGAAGAATGGAAAAATGACAGGTATTTTAATTGATTCAGCAATGGATTTTATTAAGTTTCCTGAAACTTCAAATCAAGCAGCAAAAAAAGGTTTATTGGCGGCACAAAAAATTTCTTTCTCTTATGGCTTAACAACAGTTGATGATGCCGGTTTAGATAGAAACACGATAGAATTAATTGATGATTTACAAGAATCAAACGAATTAAAAATACGTGTTTATGCAATGGTTTCTGCGGATAATCAAGCACAAATTGATTACTACATAAAAAAAGGAATTACAAAAACTAATCGCTTACATGTAAGTTCTTTTAAAGTTTATGGTGACGGAGCTTTAGGCTCAAGAGGAGCTGCAATGCGTAAACCATATTCAGATAGAGAGAATCATTTTGGAGCCTTAATTTATTCCCCTGAAAGATATCAAGAAATTGCAAGACAAATTGCTGCATCAGAATTTCAAATGAACACACATGCTATTGGAGATTCTGCAAATACTTGGTTGTTAAAAACCTATAAAGATGTTTTAAAAGATGTTAAAAATAGACGTTGGCGTATTGAACATGCTCAAATTATTTCTGATGGAGATTTTGATAAATTTGATAATATTATTCCCTCTGTGCAACCAACTCATGCAACTTCAGATATGTACTGGGCAGAAGATAGAATTGGAAAAGAGCGGATGAAGGGAGCTTATGCTTTTAAAAAATTATTAAATAGATATGGTAAAATTGCTTTAGGAACCGATTTTCCTGTAGAACAAGTCAATCCATTTTTAACATTTTATGCGGCGACCACGAGAAAAGACATTAACAACTATCCAGAAAGTGGTTTTCAAATGGAAAATGCTCTAAGTAGAGAAGAAACCTTAAAAGGGATGACTATTTGGGCGGCATATTCCAATTTTGAAGAGAAAGAGAAAGGTTCAATAGAAGTTGGTAAGTTTGCTGATTTTGTAATCTTGAATCAAGATATAATGCAAGTTAACGGAAACGAAATTCCAAAAACAAAAGTAGTGTCAACTTATGTAAATGGAGAAAAGGTTTATTAAAATAATCAAAGTATATTCGCTTAAATTTAAAAACTACAAAATGAAATCATCCCTATATCTATTATTGTCAATATTTGCGTTTCTTTCTTGTTCTGATAATGACTCTAATTTTGAGCCTCAAAATGAAACAGATATTTTAAAATATATTAAAGATAATAACCTAGATGCGACAAAAAGTAGTTCTGGTTTATATTATGTAATCGATAATGAAGGCAATGGTGCAAGACCAACAAGCAGTTCAAATGTTACTGTGGCTTACAAAGGATATTTCCTAAACGGCAAGGTGTTTGATCAAAGTAATTCCAGCGGCATCTCTTTTGGATTAAATCGGGTAATTACAGGCTGGACAGAAGGAATAACTTACTTTAAGGAAGGTGGAAATGGTGTTTTATTAGTCCCTTCTAATTTAGGGTATGGACCAAATGGCAGTCGTTCTATTCCTGGAGGCGCAGTGCTAGTGTTCGACGTAAAACTAATTAAGGTAAACTAGAAGAATAGGTTTAAAACTAATCAAAAAGGCGAAACATATTAAGTTGCGCCTTTTGCATTTATGAAATAATTGGTTGTATAAAATCATCAATTTTATCAATACCATTTTCACCTAAATTCTTTATAAAAGCAGAACCAATAATGGCCCCACTCGCATAATTACAAGCAATATTAAAAGTAGATTTATCAGAAATACCAAAACCAACAATCAATTTACTTTTTAAATTCATTTCTTTTATTCTTTCAAAATAGGAAATTTGATTTTTAGAGATAGCACCTTTTGCTCCAGTTATTGAAGCTGAAGCGACTACATAGATAAATGCTTTGGTAAAAGAATCTATCTTTTTAATTCTATCTTCTGATGTATGAGGTGTAATTAAAAATACGTTTGTAAGTCCGTATTTATCAAATAATTCTTGATAGTGATTTTCAAATTCTACCATTGGTAAATCAGGAATTATTAAGGTATTTATTCCACAATCTACGGCTTTTTGACAAAATTTATCTTCACCGTATTTTAAAATTTGGTTTAAATACCCCATTAAAACTAAAGGTGTATTATTGGTTTTTTTAATTGACATTAACTGATCAAAAACAATATCTAAATTAATTCCGTTTTCTAATGCTCTCTGGCTACTATCTTGTATTGTTGGTCCATCTGCTAAAGGATCTGAATACGGTAAACCAACTTCAATAAAGTCTACTCCACTCTTTTCTAAAGCTGAAATTACTTTCGTTGTATCCTCCAATTTTGGGTATCCACAAGTAAAATAAATAGATAATAAGTTTTTGTCTTTTTTCTGAAATAATTCTTGCATCGAATTCATAGCCTACTCTTCTAAATGTTTGATATAAATCTCCAAATCTTTATCTCCTCTTCCAGATAAATTTACCACTACAACCTGATCTTTTTTGAACTTAATTTTTGATAAAACTGCCAAAGCATGCGCGGTTTCTAAAGCAGGAATAATTCCTTCTATCTTTGTTAATTCAAAGGCAGCATCTAACGCCTCTTTGTCTGTTGCATTCATAAACGTTGCCCTTTTACTTTCGTATAAAAAAGCATGCAAAGGTCCAACTCCTGGATAATCTAAACCTGCAGAAATAGAATATGGCTCCTTAATTTGCCCATATTTGTCTTGCATTAAAATAGTTTTACTTCCATGAATAATACCAACTTCACCTAATTGAGATGTGGCAGCACTTTCTCCTGAATTCACTCCTAAACCCGCAGCTTCAACAGCTATTAATTCTACATCTTCGTCATCTAAATAATGATAAAAAGCACCAGCCGCATTGCTACCTCCGCCAACACAAGCAATAATTGTATCAGGATTTTCTTTTCCTGTTTTCTCTTTTAATTGCCATTTCATTTCTTCCGAAATAATTGCTTGCAAACGGGCAACCATATCTGGATGTGGCGCAGGACCAACAACAGAACCAATTAAATAAAACGTTTCTGGATGCTGAATCCAATATCTTATCGCTTCATTTGTAGCATCTTTTAACGTTTTAGACCCACTCGTTGCAGGCACCACTTTTGCACCCAACATTTTCATTCTGGCAACATTTGGTGCTTGCCGCACAATGTCTTTTTCACCCATAAAAACAATACACTCTAATCCCATTAATGCACAAACTGTGGCTGTCGCCACTCCATGTTGTCCTGCTCCAGTTTCTGCAATAATTTTAGTCTTTCCTAATTTCTTGGCAATTAAAATTTGACCAACCGTATTGTTTACTTTATGAGCTCCAGTATGATTTAAATCTTCTCTTTTCAAATAAATAGTAGCTCCGTATTTTTCTGATAAACGTTTAGCTAAATACAAAGGTGTTGGTCTACCCACATAATCTTTCAATAAAGATTTATATTCTTTTTGAAACTCTTCCGACTCAATAATTTGAATATAATTATCCGCTAATTCTTGTACGTTAGGATGCAATAATTCTGGAATAAATGCACCTCCAAATTGTCCAAAATATCCGTTTTTGTCTGGGTGAAATTTACTTTTCATTGTTTCTATTATTCTGTCATCGCTATGAACGAACCAATCTCTATTATTAAAAACAGATTACTTCAGCTTGCTCGTGATGAAGTTATTTTTAAATTCTTTTAATTCTTCTATTTTCTTTACTCCTGGTTCAATCTCAAATTTACTGTTCACGTCTAATGCATAAATTGGCAAATCTGAATTAATCATTTTTTGAACTTCTGGAATGTCTTTTAATCCGATACCTCCGCTTAAAAAAAATGGTTTTTCAAAAGGATATTTTTCTAAAACAGCCCAGTCAAATTGAATTCCATTTCCTCCCCTTTCTTTTCCTTTGGTATCAAACAGAAAGAAATCTACAAACTCTAGGTATGATTTTAAAGCATCGAAATTAAACTCGTCTTTAATCCCAAAAACTTTAATAATTTTAACTCCTTCATTCGAAATAAAGTGTTTATTTTTTTTCTTCTTCTGATGTTTATTTTCTTCAATAAATAAGGCTCTTCTTTCCGCTAATTGGTTTTGTAATTCTTTAACATATTCCGAAGATTCATCGCCATGCAATTGAATCGCATCTAACTGATATTCCTCTACCAAAGAAATTACAATCTCTGAATATTCATTTACAAAAACACCTGTTTTTTGAATAGATTTTGGAAGTTCTGGAATAATACCTTCAAAATTTCTCTTTGATTTTTCATAAAAAATAAAACCCAAGTAGTCAGGCTGCAATGCTGCAACTTGCTCTATATTTTCTACAAATTTCATTCCGCAAACTTTCAGTTTCATACCTATCTAATATGATTTATAAAATTTTGACAAGCTTCCCCTGGATTTTCTTCCTTCATAAAATTTTCACCAATTAAAAAACCTTGAAAACCATATTCTTTTAAACCCATAATAATTCTTGGGTCAGAGATACCGCTTTCAGAAATTTTTACAGAAGTATCCGGAATTTGATCCGCTAATTTTATAGAATTATCTAAATCCACTTTAAAAGTCTTTAAATTTCTATTATTAATACCTATAATTTTATTATCCAAATCATTAATCTTGTCTAAATCCTGCTGCGAGTGCACTTCATATAGAACTTCCATTCCGAAATCTGTGGCAAGGTTTCCATAGTTTTTTAATTCTTCGGAAGTTAAACAAGATGCAATTAGTAAAATAACATCAGCACCAATCGCTTTTGCCTCTACAATTTGAAATCCATCAACAATAAAATCTTTTCTTAAAATTGGCTTTTGTTGGTTGATAATTCTTGCTTCCATCAAATCTGCCATGGTTCCCCCAAAAAACGAAGTATCTGTTAAAATAGATTGTGCTGCAATATTTGCATCTAAATATCCATTGGTAACTTCTGCGATGGTAGCTGTATCGTTTATAATACCTTTGGATGGTGACTGTCGTTTAAATTCCGCTATAATCCCTGTCGAACCAACTTCTAATAAAGATTTTTTCAAAGAAATAACTTCTCTCTTAAAAAGAGGACTTTCAACTAATTTTTTTACCGGAACATCTGCTTTTATCTTCGCAATTTCCTTCTTTTTAAATGCTATTATTTTATCTAAAATTGTCATACTAAGACTTTGTTTTACTACTATTTTTATTTCTAAATTTTAAAAAAAAATAAACTATAATTCCGACAATTAAACCAATAACAGCATGTTTCGTTAAGTTTTTTGTCTGAATACCAACTGCTGCCCCCATTAATAAAAATGCGGGAATAATTGAAATTAAGTTCTTCTTTTTTTTCATTCTAAAGACGTACTAATTTTTCTAAAATTTGTTTTGCTTTTAAACCGAAAAGCGAATCTTTTGCTTCTGAAAAAGCAGTTTCAAAACTCTTGGTTTCATCCACTATTTTTAAAGCAAACGCAGCATTTGTTAACACCACATTATTCTGAGCTTCTGTTCCGTTCCCTTCTAAAATAGTTTTAAAGATTTTAGCAGCATCGGAAACTGAATTCCCTCCAAAAATTTCTGATTGTTGTATTCTTTTCTGTCCTAAATCTTCTGGGTTTATAATTTGTTCTCCATTTTTAGTAAACAATTTAAATCCGCCTGTTAATGATATTTCATCATAACCATCTAACGCATGAACAATACCATAATTGATATTTTCTTCCTGTAAAATATAATTATACAAACGCGCAATTTCCATGTTAAAAGTTCCTAGTAGTTGATTTTTTGGTGAACTTGGGTTTACTAAAGGTCCTAACATATTAAAAAACGTTTTTAAAGCCAATGCTTTTCTAGTTGGTCCGACAGCTTTCATCGCTGGATGAAATTTTGGTGCGTGTAAAAAACAAATATTTGCTTTCTCTAAATGTGCCTTCAAAACACTTTCATCGTTCGTAAATTGATACCCAAAACTAGCTAACATATCTGAAGAACCAGATTGAGAAGACACTGAGTAATTACCGTGTTTTGCTACTTTCTGACCCGTTCCTGCCACGATAAAGGAAGTTAATGTTGAAATATTGAAAGTATCTTTTCCATCTCCTCCGGTTCCAACGATATCAATAGTACTATAATCTGATAAATCTACTTTTATAGAAAGTTCTTTTAAAGCCTCTCTAAAACCCGACAGTTCCTGAACCGTAATTGGACGCATCATAAAAACAGTCATAAATGATGCTAAATGTGCGTCATTGTATTTCTCTGCAGCAATATCTATTAATATTTGTTTTGCTTCAGATTTCGACAATCTCTCGTGATTATATAATTTATTTAAAATTGCTTTCATTATGAATTCGCATTGATAAAATTAGTAACCAATTGCTCACCAACATCTGTTAAAATAGATTCTGGGTGAAATTGAACTGCTGAAATTGGAAATATTTTATGCTCAATGGCTTGAATTAACCCATCTTCATCTCTCGCTGTTACTTGTATTTCTTCTGGAAAACCTTCATCTGTTGCTGCCCAAGAATGATAACGTGCCGCCATAAACGTTTCTGGAACATCTTTAAAAATAATGGCTGAAGGGTCTGCGATCCTCATTTCTGTGGCAACTCCATGAAAAACATCTTCTAAATTAATAATATTTCCTCCGAAAACTTCTGTAATTGCCTGTAAACCTAAACAAACTCCGAATATTGGTTTTATTCCTGCGTACGTTTTAATTACATCTTTTAAGATTCCTGCTTCCTCTGGAATTCCAGGTCCAGGAGACAACATAATCATATCATAGTTTCCTACATCTGCAATACTGATTTCGTCATTTCTAAAAACTGCTGGAAAATTTCCTGTGATTTTTTCCACCATATGAACTAAGTTATAGGTGAAAGAGTCGTAATTATCTAAGATTAATATTTTCATATTCTTATGTTGTGTAATCGTTTAATTGTGGATTTGTTTCATTGTAATCAAATCTCTTTTAAATTTCTCAGCTTGCGTTAAGGATTGAAACGGCATCCTTTTTTTCTTTTTTGGAAAAAAGATATAGTGGAAAGCCTGTTAAAACGCCCTAAATATTCTCTGCTAAAATCAGCGCTTTCTTTAACGCTGCTAATTTATTATTTACTTCCTGTAATTCCTTTTCTTCATCGGAATGGATCACAATTCCCGCTCCCGCCTGATAATACAATACATTATTTTTACTCACAAAAGAACGAATTGCAATTGCCAAATTCACAGAACCATCTAACCCGATAATCCCGACTGCTCCGCCATAAAAACCACGAGTTTGATTTTCATATTTGTCAATCAACTTCATTGCTTTGTACTTTGGTGCTCCACTTAAAGTCCCTGCAGGAAAAGTGTCTCCAACTATTTCAATCGGATTTCCTTTTAACTTCCCAGAAACTGTAGAAACCAAATGAATTACGTGACTGAAATATTGTACTTCTTTAAATACATCAACAGTAACATTATCGGCATGTTTACTTAAATCATTTCGAGCTAAGTCTACCAACATTACGTGTTCTGCAGTTTCCTTTTTATCTGCAGCTAATTTTTTCCCCAATTTAATATCCTCTGCCATATCACCGGTTCTTCTGAAAGTACCAGCTATTGGATTGATGATCGCTTTTCCTTCAGAAATTTTAATCTGTGCTTCTGGTGAAGACCCCATCAACTTGAATGAACCGTAATCGAAATAAAACAAATATGGTGATGGATTTATAGAACGCAATGCTCTATAGACATTAAATTCATCTCCTTTAAATTTTTGTTGAAATTGACGGGATAAAACCAATTGAAAGACATCTCCTCTTTTACAATGCGACTTTGCTTTTCTAACGTAATCTATAAATTCTTCTCCAGTTGTATTTGAAGTTTCTTCTCCTACAATTTCAAATCTCTGTGTATTAAATGCTTGAGCATCTATAATAGTTTGAATTTCTGTAATACGAGATTCCGTTCCTTCTTCAATATTTTCTATTAAGGTCATTTCATCATTAAAATGATTGATAGCGATAATAAAACGATAAAAACTGTATTGCATTTCTGGAATTGCAGAAGGTGCTTTCTTGTTTTTAAATTGAATATTTTCGAAATATTGAACAGAATCGAACGTTGTGTAGCCGTATAAACCATTAAATGATTTTAATTCGGCAGGACAATCTAATGCTATTGAATCTGTGAATTTATCAAATAACTCGTAAAAATTTTTATTGATAGGTTGTTCATCAATTTGTGTTCCTTTATGAGAAACCGAAAACTGATAATTATCTACTTTCATTGAAATAATTGGTTCAATAGCTATAAAAGAAAAACTTTCTTCTTTACTATGATAATCTGAACTTTCCAAAAGCAAAGTATTTGCATATTTGTCTCTGAAACGCAAGTACAAGCCTACTGGCGTAATTGTATCGGCTATCTTGGTTTTAAAAATTGTCTTAAATTGTATTTTTTTCATTTTGATGCTGAATTGAATTCAGTATTTTTATTTGAATGATAAAAATTTATCATAAAAAAAGGCTTATCATGAGATAAGCCTTTTTTGTTATGTTGTATACATATAGGATTGTTCTCACTTATTTTCTAAGAGAGCTCCACCACCAAATGTTATGTTGTTTTTTCATTGAAGTACAAATGTAGCCACCAAATTTTATTTGAACAAATTTTATGCAAGTTTTTTTCTTTAATTTCATCGGTAAATAAAAAACGAGTCATAAATTAGATTTTAAACTACACTTAAAAATCATATTGTCAATATTAGTTTGAAATTATAACTAATTTAAAAAATATGATGTAAAATAACAATAAAAAAACGGTAATTTGCCCTCGAAAACAATTTGTTTGAATTGAATTTACTGAATTAATGAACGCACCAATGATTTACACCATAAATTGTTGGTGTGTTTTCTTTATTTTATACTTTAATCAGAAACAAAACTTTTGTAGTTTTGCCGCCTTAAAGTTTTAATATAAAACTAAAATAAAAAGAAAGATGAGTAAAATTATGACAGTAGACGTATTGTCTAGTATTAAAGGAGCGCAGCCATCTGAGTCTGTAAATAAATTATTTGAAGCCATTAAAAACGCCAATTCAATAAATAATAATTACTTTAATAACAATCATAATAATGCAGTTTCTTTAAATGATTTAAGAGAAGATTGTATAATCGAAAGTTCTCAAATCGAAAAAGAAATTATAATAGAAAACTTTCCAAAAGAAAAGAATGGCTATTTAGTAGTTTCTAAAGTAATAGAAGAATAGTTATGGAATCTCAAATACATAAAATTCATCAGCAATTGGTGAATAAAAAAATTACTTGTACAGCATTAGTGCAAGAAAGATTAGATTTATTAAAATTGAATACTCATAATACCGTGAATTCAATTTTAGATGAAATCGCTTTAAAATTAGCAACAAAAGTGGATGCTAAAATTAAAAACGGAGAAGAAATTGGTTTGTTAGAAGGAATCCCGTTCGGAATTAAAGACGTATTCATGCTGCAAGGTACTTGCGCAACCGCAAGTTCTGATTTATTAAAAAATTACAAATCTCCATATACGGCAACGGCCATTCAAAAATTGCTAGATGCTGGCGCAATTCCATTAGTAAAAGAAAATTGCGATAGCTTTGGGCATGGTTCATCATCTGAAAACACCATTTTTGGAGCTGTGAAAAATGCCATAGACCCTACTTTAGTTGCAGGAGGCTCAAGTGGAGGCTCTGCAGTAAATGTTGCAAAAGACTTCACTGTTTTTTCTATCGGCGGAGACACAGGAGGTTCTATTCGCCAACCTGCAGGTTATAATAATGTTTTCGGTTTTAAGCCAACGTATGGTAGAATTTCACGTTTTGGATTGATGGCCTACGCATCCTCAACAGATTGTGTGGGACCGATAGCAAAATCTATAGAAGATATTAGAATTGTATTGAATGTAATGAGCGGAAAAGACTCCAAAGATCAAACTACAAATCAATCTAAAAGCATCTCACAAGAATCGATTGTGAATGCTGATGATATAAAAACAGTTGGGTATTTTAAGAACTTTATAGAAAATGATGCCATTGATTCAGAAATAAAAACAGCTTTTTTAACCTCCATAGCGAAGATAAAAGCGCAAGGAATTCAAGTAAAAGAATTAGATTTCTTTGAATCAGAGACCCTAGTTTCTGCTTATTACACATTAGCAATGGCGGAAACTGCGTCTAATTTATCAAGACTAGATGGCACAAATTATGGTCATAGAATTGAAGGTGCTAATTTAAAAGAATCGTATTCAATAACGCGTTCAGAAAATTTTTCAGAAGAAACAAAACGTAGAATTGTTGGTGGAAATCAGGTGCTATCTCAAGGTTTTTCTGATGAAATTTATTTAAAAGGATTAAACTTGAGAGATCAAATTGCTGAAAATTTTGAAAAAGATTTCAAAGAAGTGGATGTTATTTTATCACCAGTCACTCCAAACAAACCCCCAAAAATCGGAGAAAGTTTAAAAGATCCTTTGTCCATGTATTTGTCAGATGCGTTTACAGTTGGTTTTAGTTTAGGACAACTGCCAACCATAACTGTACCTCAAGGAACAGCAACAGGTTTACAAATTACAGCTGCAAAAAATAAGGATAAACTCGTTTTGAAGTTTGCTAACTTCTTAAAAGATACGATATAATGGAACTAGAGCAATTAAATAAATTACTACAAGCCCACGATCTAGAGCTAGTAATTGGACTAGAAACCCATGTTCGATTAAATACAAACTCTAAGTTATTTTGTTCTTGTGCAAATCAAGAAATAGAAAAACCTAATCAGAACATATGTTCTGTTTGTACTGGCCAAATGGGAGTTTTACCTTCCCTTAATAAAGAAGCTATTAAGAAGGCTATTTATTTTGGAAAAGCAGTGAAATCTACTTTTAATAATGAAGTGATTTCTTGGGATAGAAAACATTACGAATATCCAGACAATCCAAAGAACATTCAAATTACGCAGTTTCACAACCCCATAATTCCAGATGGTGAAGTTTCTTGTTTTAGAAATGATGGTTCTCAATTTACCGTAAATTTAACGCAAGTTCACATTGAAGAAGATGCGGCTAAATTAATACACGAAAAGAAAGTTTCTTTAGTTGATTTCAACAAAGCTGGAGTTCCGTTAATCGAGATTGTAACAGAACCGTGTATTCGTAATATTGAAGACGCTTCAACATATGCACAATACATTCAGCGAATTGTTCAGAATTTAAAAATATCTGAAGCAAACCTTGAAAAGGGAGAATTTAAGTCTGATGTTTCTGTATCACTTCGTAAAAAACATAGCTATAATTTAAATCCTCGTACAGAAATTAAAAACTTGAATTCGTTTAAGTTTATGGTGGAAGCTTTAAAGGAAGAAATTGAAAAGCAACTAAATTATTATATAGAGAATAGAGAATTTAGACCCGAACAGACTACGGTTTTATGGGATGCTGACTTAAAGCAAACCAAAACGATGCGTACAAAAGAGTTTGAAGCTGATTATAGATTTATTTCTGAACCAGACTTACCTCTTGTAAACATTAAACAAGTTGTAGAAAATATCGAAGTTGATTTAAGCGCGTTACCTTTTGCCGTTGAATCTATTTTGATAAAAGGTGGCGTTTTACCACAAGATGCAAAATTTTTTACCGCAGATTCTTTGCGTTCAAAAACTTTTGTTGCTATTAATAATGTAATCAAAGACCCTTCTTTTGTTGCAAAAACATTAGTCAATAATATTGGGGCAGAGGAATATGCAAACATTCATAGCGTAGCCCACTTAACTGAAATTTTTCAGTTATTTAAGGAAGAAAAAATTACAGCAGTTTTAATCCAAAACGGAATTATAAGTTACTTAAAAGACAGAACTTTTGATTACAAAAAGTACTTTGAAGACAACACAATTTCTGAGGATAAAATCAAAGACGCTGTTCAAAAAGTAATTGCAAAAAATGAGATAATTGCCAACGATATTAAAGCTGGCAACCTTGGTAAAGCAGGAATTCTTGTAGGTAAAGTAATTGCTATTATTGGAAAAGGAGCTTCAGGTAAAGTTATTAGACAAGAAATTTTAAATTCTCTTTCTGATGAAGCTGCAAATGAAAAAGCATATCCTAAGAAAGAACAAACTACAAGGAATGGTGCAAAGCAAAAAACAAAAATAGAAGAAGAAACACTCCCTGAAATTCCAATTATCATAAAAGAAGAATACAGAACACATAAAATTTCTCAGTTATCAGAAAATTCAATTAACGAAGAAATAACTTTGTCAGGTTGGGTGGCAAGTGTTCGTGATCATGGAGAATTAATTTTTATTGATTTACGCGATTCAAGTAACCAAATTTTTCAAGTACGCTTAAGTAGGGAAACGTTTCCTAACTTGGATGAACTTGTAAAACTAAAACCGGAAACTGTAATAATGGTTGCGGGAATTGTAGTTCAAAGAAATGAAGATGATTATAACGCAGGTTTAAGAACTGGTAAAATTGAATTAGAGACAGCTGCTTTAGAAATATTAAACTTATCTAAAACGCTTCCTTTTGAAATAAAAAGAGCGACTAAAACAAATGAAAATGTTCGTTTTCAATACAAATTTTTAGATCATAGAAATGATGATGTTCGAAAAGCAATTGTAAATCGTCATAAAGTAATTAAACTTTTACGAGATATCTTGGACGAAGAAGAATTCTTAGAGATTGAAACACCAATTTTAACCGCAGGTACAGATGAAGGAGCAAGAGAATTTATTGTTCCTACAAGAAAACAAGCGGGTTCTTTTTATACTTTGCCGCAAGCTCCGCAGCAGTTTAAGCAAATGCTAATGGTTGGTGGATTTGAAAAATATTTTCAAATTGCACGTTGTTTTAGAGATGAAGATTCGCGTGGAGATCGTCAACCAGAATTTACGCAATTAGACATTGAAATGGCTTACGCAAGTATGCAGCAAATCATAGATTTAAACACGAAAATGTTTAATGAAGTTGTAAAAAAAATCTATGGTAAAAAATGGATTCTACAACCTTTTGAAGTGATCACTTACAAAAATGCGATGGATAAATATGGTTGTGATAGACCAGATTTACGTTATGGATTGCAAATGCAAGATATTACAGATATTGTAAAAGACACAACATTTCAAGTTTTCAGCAAACCTATTGATGATGGAGGAATTGTAAAATGCATCAAAGTTTCTGCAAAAGAACAAGGAAACAAACGCATGTCTAAAGGTCAAATTGAAAACTTAACTGCCATTGCACAACAAAATGGCTTAGGTGGTTTGGCATATATAATTGTAAATGAAAATGATTTACAATCGCCAATTATTAAGTTTTTAGGGGAAGAAATTGCCGCCAACATTATAATAGCAACTGATGCTCAAATTGGTGATATTGTCTTTTTCTCAGCAGCAGATTATGCAACAGCAAACAAGGCTTTAGATGCTGTTCGCCAAGAAATGGGCCGCATTTTAAAACTAATCAATCCTAAAGAATTACGCCCAGCTTGGGTCGTAGATTTTCCAATGTTTGAAAAAACAGATGAGGGAAGATGGACATTTACACACAATCCATTTTCCATGCCTGCAATCTATGATTTAGAAAAGCACCTGAATGGAGATAGAGAAGAAATTGGAACCATCATTGCTCAACAATATGATTTAATATTGAATGGTTATGAAATTGGCGGAGGTTCAGTTCGCGCGCACAAAGCAGAAATTTTAGAAGCAACCTATAAAAATATGGGGTACAACAAAGAAGAAATGATGAAAAGTGTTGGAACCATGTATAAAGCATTTCAATATGGAGCACCTCCTCATGGTGGAATTGCTTGGGGTGTAGATCGTTTAATGATGATCTTAGAAAAGAAAGCCTCTATAAGAGAGGTAATGGCCTTTCCTAAAACAGGAACTTCTGAAGATTTACTTTTCAATGCTCCTTCTATTTTATCGGATAAAAAAGTAGAAGAAATGAATGTGAAAATTATAAGAAATTAGAGATCATTTCTTTGATTTTAAAAAATAACATCTTTAAAAATCTCGCAAATGCGAGATTTTTTTAATTTATGAAATTACATTCTTAATCAAAATTTAAGGAATTAAAATTAAACTCATTTTTAAGCCTTTTAAGAGCTTTTTTTGTTTTTAACAAATGTTGATAATTTTAAAACAAAATCGCTAAAAAGACTTTAAATCAATTGATAAAACCGTAAATTTGAGTTCAATAAGTTCGTTCTGTAAGACGGATTTCATCAACCTAAAAAATTAATAATTCACTTTTATAATGAGCGAAGACAAAAAAAATAATTATGATGCTTCCAGTATTCAGGCATTAGAAGGAATGGAGCATGTAAGAATGCGTCCATCTATGTATATTGGCGATGTTGGTACCAGAGGTTTACATCATTTAGTATATGAAGTTGTAGATAATTCTATTGATGAAGCAATGGGTGGTTATTGTGATACGATTAATGTTACTATTAACGAAGATAATTCTATTACCACTAAAGATAATGGACGTGGAATTCCTGTAGGTATTCACAAAAAAGAAGGCGTTTCTGCATTACAAGTTGTGATGACAAAAATTGGTGCTGGTGGTAAATTTGATAAAGATTCCTATAAAGTTTCTGGAGGATTGCATGGTGTTGGTGTTTCTTGTGTAAATGCATTATCACAACATTTAACAGCAACCGTTCATAAAGAAGGGAAAGTATGGCAACAAGAATATTCTCAAGGAAAAGCGTTGTACCCAGTGAAAACAATTGGAGAAACGGATTTTACGGGAACTATTGTTACTTTTTCACCAGATAAAACAATCTTTACACAAACCACTGACTACAACTACGATACGCTGGCAACGCGTATGCGCGAATTGTCTTATCTAAATAAAGGAATTACAATTACTTTAACGGATAGACGAAGCACTGATGATGAAGGAAATTTTACAACAGAAACTTTTCATAGTGATGAAGGTTTACCTGAATTTATTAGATACCTAGATTCAACACGTGAGCAATTAACGGCGAATGTGATTTCTATGGAAGGTGAAAAAAATGGAATACCGGTTGAAGTTGCGATGGTATACAATACGTCTTATGCAGAAAACCTACATTCTTATGTAAATAACATTAATACCCATGAAGGTGGAACGCATTTATCTGGTTTTAGACGTGGTTTAACTGGAACATTAAAAAAATATGCTGACAACTCTGGATTACTTAAAAATGTAAAATTTGAAATTGCTGGTGACGACTTTAGAGAAGGTTTAACTGCAATTATATCTGTAAAAGTTGCAGAACCACAATTTGAGGGACAAACTAAAACTAAATTAGGAAATAGAGAAGTAACTTCTGCGGTTTCGCAAGCAGTTTCAGAGATGTTAACTGATTATTTAGAAGAAAATCCTAATGATGCTAAAATAATAGTTCAAAAAGTAATTTTAGCAGCTACAGCAAGGCACGCAGCGCGTAAAGCTCGTGAAATGGTGCAGCGTAAAACAGTCATGAGTATTGGTGGTTTGCCTGGTAAATTATCTGATTGTTCAGAAACAGATCCAGCACAATGTGAAATTTTCTTAGTTGAGGGAGATTCTGCAGGTGGAACAGCAAAACAAGGACGTGATAGAAATTTTCAAGCCATTCTTCCACTTCGTGGAAAAATCTTGAATGTTGAAAAAGCAATGCAACATAAGGTTTTTGAAAATGAAGAGATCAAAAATATGTTTACGGCTTTAGGTGTTTCTATCGGAACAGAAGAAGACCCAAGGGCTTTAAACTTATCTAAAGTTCGTTACCATAAAGTGGTTATTATGTGTGATGCCGATGTAGATGGTTCTCACATTGCAACACTTATTTTAACATTTTTCTTTAGATATATGAGAGAAATGGTAGAGCAAGGATATATCTACATTGCTACACCCCCTCTATATTTAGTGAAAAAAGGACAAAAAAGAGAATATGCTTGGGATGATAACCAACGCGACTTAATTGCTCAAAAATTAGGAGGTAGTGTTAACATTCAAAGATATAAAGGTCTTGGAGAGATGAACGCAGAACAACTTTGGGACACAACCATGAATCCTGAATTTAGAACCTTAAGGAAAGTTGTCATTGATAACGCAACTGAAGCAGATAGAGTTTTCTCAATGTTAATGGGAGATGAAGTTCCACCGAGAAGAGACTTTATTGAAAGAAATGCCAAGTATGCAAATATAGACGTTTAATACACTAAAACCCATACAGCTTGAGCACACTTCTATCCATGAAGTGTGTTTTTTTCTTTATATTAGCACAAGATTTAATCAAATTTTAATAATTACTAATCAAAAAACTACAATAATGAAAAAGTGTAATTTAATTTTTATGGTCGTATTTACCCTGTCATTCGCCACAAAAGCCCAAGATGGTTTTGAAGGAATTCTTCTTGCTGAAGGAAGTGATGTAAACAAATTAATGGAAGGATATTTTGCTCCAGCCATGGAAGGATTTATCTATGGCATGAATAATGGATGGGCTCACACAGCAAAAGTTCATAAAGTACTTGGTTTTGATTTAACTATAGGGCTAAGTGCTTCTGCGGTTCCCTCTGAAAGAGAAATTTTTAGTTTAGCTGGTCTTTCTTCGATCTCCGGAGCTAATTCTGCACCCACTTTTGCTGGCGAAGATACTCAAACTGCATTGACAGTAACAAGAACACTAACAATTCAGGACGCCAGTTCTCCAGCATTTGGACAAACACAGACTGTAACTGCAGATTTAACAATGCCAGGAGGTATTAAAGATGATTTAATATTGAATTCTATACCAGCTCCTATTGTTCAGGTAAATGTTGGTTTACCTTGGGAAATGGAAGGTATGTTAAGATTATTACCTAAAACTGACGTTGGTGATGATGGTGGTCAAATAAATATGTTAGGATTAGGTCTTAAAAAAGAAATTACAAGCTGGTTTGGGCCAATGGAAAAAACACCTTTACATGTTTCTTTGTTAGCTGCTTACACTAAAATGAATGTTACTTATGGAATTGAAGATGTAAATTCTGGCGATTTAACTATTAATAATGGTGGTGCAGAATTTGACTTAAAAGCATTTACTGTTCAAGCTATAGCATCTTTAAACTTTCCAATAATAAATTTATATGGTGGTTTTGGATATAATAGTGGAAGCTCTTCTTTATCTATGAAAGGAACTTATCAAGGTAATTATAACTATTCAATTAATGGTCAACAATATACAGAAACAATTGCTTTATCTACTCCAGACTTAAGCTTTAATGCAAGTGGATTGTCTACTACTGTAGGAGCTAGATTAAGTTTAGGATTCTTTAAAATATTTGGAAGCTACACTTTACAAGAATATAATACTTTAAATGCTGGTATTGCAATTAGTATTAGATAAATAAATTATAACCCTTATTTTAAAAAGACATCAATTTTTGATGTCTTTTTTTATGATATATCACATTAAAATATTTTTAAAATTGTATTTTTACACCACTAAAATATCATAAAAATAAAAAACAAAAAAATTATGAAAGTTACCGTAGTTGGAGCAGGCGCAGTGGGTGCAAGTTGTGCAGAATACATAGCAATTAAAGATTTTGCTTCTGAAGTTGTTTTATTAGACATTAAAGAAGGGTACGCAGAAGGAAAAGCAATGGACTTAATGCAAACAGCTTCTTTAAATGGTTTTGACACAAAGATTACTGGAAGTACAAATGATTATTCAAAAACCGCAAATTCTGACATTTGTGTAATTACTTCTGGAATTCCTAGAAAACCTGGAATGACTCGTGAGCAATTAATTGGTATCAATGCAGGAATTGTAAAAACAGTTTCTTCAAGCTTAATTGAACATTCTCCAAGCACAATTATCATTGTTGTTTCTAACCCTATGGACACAATGACTTATTTAGTTCATAAAACTACTGGCTTACCAAAAAACAGAATTATTGGAATGGGTGGTGCTTTAGATTCTGCTCGTTTTAAATACAGATTGGCAGAAGCTTTAGGAGCTCCTATCTCTGATGTTGACGGAATGGTTATTGGAGGTCATTCTGATAAAGGAATGGTACCTTTAACTAGATTAGCTACTCGTAACTCTGTACCTGTTTCTGAATTTATTTCTGAAGAAAGACTAGCGCAAGTTTTACAAGACACCAAAGTTGGTGGCGCAACTTTAACTGGTTTATTAGGTACTTCTGCTTGGTATGCTCCCGGAGCTGCAGTTAGCGGATTAGTGCAAGCCATAGCCTGTGACCAGAAGAAAATATTTCCATGTTCAGTTTTGTTGGAAGGTGAATATGGTTTAAATGATTTATGCATTGGAGTACCTGTTGTTTTAGGTAAAAACGGAATTGAAAGCATTGTTGAAATTAATCTGAGTGATGATGAAAAAGCTCACATGCAAGAATCAGCAGCTGGAGTTTCTAAAACAAACGACTTATTAGAATTATAAAATACCGTTAATTTTATTTCAATAAACGGACAGTAAAAAACCAGCTAAAAAGCTGGTTTTTTATTATAATCAATAATTTTATATTTCGCTTTTAATCCCGTAATTAAGAAAGACCCGAAATAACACCATTATTATCAATCGTCATATTTTCTGAAGCTGGAATAGAAGGCAAACCAGGCATTCGCATCATTTTTCCTAATATAGGTATAATAAATTGTGCGCCCGCTGCAATTTCAATTTCTCTCACCGTTACAGTAAACCCTTCAGGTCTTCCAATTAAATTCTCATTATCTGAAAAAGATTTTTGTGTTTTAGCCATACAAATAGCAAAATCATTAAATCCTAATCTATCTATTCTTCTTAAATTTAATTGTGCTTTCTTACTATACTCCACATTTTTTGCTCCGTAAATTTCCTTAGCAATCGTTTCTATTTTTTCAGTAACTGGAGATTTCCAATCGTATAAAGGTTTGTATTTAGTAGCTTTATTTTCTACTACACGTACAACCGCCTTTGCTAATTCTTTAGTTCCTTCTCCTCCTTTCGCCCAACCTTCAGATAAAACTGCCTCTACACCCAAACTGTTACATTTTTCAATAACAAAACTGACCTCTTGATCAGAATCAGAAATAAAAGAATTAATGGCTACCACGGGTTCAATATTATATTTTCTAATATTCTCTATATGCTTTTCAAGATTTCTAAAACCTTCAATAACCTTAGCTAAATTTGGCGTATTATATGCCTCAGGTTTTGCACCTCCATGATGACGTAACGCCCTAATTGTAGCCACCAAAACAACGCATTTAGGGTTCAAATTGGCAAATTGAGACTTTATATTCAAAAACTTCTCTGCACCTAAATCCGCCCCAAAACCTGCTTCTGTAACCACATAATTAGACAAAGACAATCCCATTTTAGTAGCAATAATTGTATTCGTCCCTTGGGCTATATTTGCAAATGGCCCTCCGTGAATTATTGCAGGGTTCTCTTCTAGCGTTTGTACTAAATTAGGTTTTATAGCATCCTTTAATAAGATTGCCATGGCATTTTCAGCTTTTAAATCACGCGCAAAAACTGGTGTATTATCATATCTAAAACCTATAAAAATATCACCTAACCTTTTCTTCAAATTACTTAAATCTGAAGCCATACATAAAATAGCCATCACTTCTGAAGCTGGTGTAATATTAAAACCATCTTGTCTTGGAACTCCATTTGTGGTGCCACCTAGACCAATGGTTATATCCCTTAAGGAACGATCATTCATATCTATAACCCGTTTCCAAAGAATTGTTCTAGGATCGATGTTTAGATTATTGGTTTTACTTTGTATGTTATTATCAATTAAAGCAGACAATAAATTATTAGCTTTTTCAATAGCATTAAAATCGCCAGTAAAATGTAAATTAATATCTTCCATTGGCACTACTTGCGAATATCCCCCACCAGCGGCACCGCCTTTTATTCCAAAAACAGGACCTAAAGATGGTTCTCTTAAAACGACTGTAGCTTTTTTTCCTATTTTATTTAAACCTTCGGTTAAACCAATAGAAACAGTTGTTTTACCCTCACCTGCGGGAGTTGGCGTTAATGCAGTTACTAACACTAAATTATTTTCAGCAACCTTGGCGTCGTTAATTAAAGAAAGGGGGAGCTTCGCTTTAAACTTTCCATACATCTCTAAATCATCTTCATCAACCTTTAATTTTTTCGCAATATTTTTTATATGCTGCAGCTTTTTTGCTTGCGCAATTTTAATGTCAGATAAATGTGTCATATTTATAATTTAAGTATCGTTATATTATCAATTTCAGCAAATAAATATAGTCAATTTTTGGAGTTCATAATATATTAATATTATGCCACTATAAAATTACGAATTACACAACAAAACTATTAATTCACACCACTAAATAAGATTGTACATTTCAGAATTTGAAAGCAATATTTTTATATATTTGGCAGATGAACGCGAAATGGTACATTAGTACTTTATTTTTAATATTTTCTCTTTTCGGAGCACTTCAAGAGCAGGTGTCAATACCTAATCAAGAGATTGTGCTAGAATTTGTTGATACTAAAATCAATAGGCAAAATATTGAAAATACAATTGCTAACGTAAGAAAAAAATTACGAAATATTGGTGCTTCTAATATCTCCTTAAGAGAAACTAAAAATGGCACTTTAAAAATTTCTTACTTTAGCATTGTTGACGTTGAGAATATTAAAGAAGCTATAATAAAAGGTAATAAATTTGTTTTAGATAAAAACACTGAAAACAAAAATAAAAACAATACCACTTCTGATTACAGCATTGATATTTATGAGTTAACAAAGAGCTCTGACATCTCTAATTTAGATTTCAAGTTTGTTTTTGAAATCAAACAGCATTCTGATAGATTTACAACTGATAATTATTTTGCTTTAATAAAAAAAAGAACACTATGTAAAAGAGATCAACTTTTTAAGATTACATATAAAATATATAAAAATAATCCTTTTACTAAAGATAAAACTTCACACGAGGAGCCAGAAGTCAGAGCTGGACCAAAAAACTACAATAGCTAAAAAATGTAATCGTTTATATTTTTTCATGCCCCCTGAAATTAATGAGTATCCCACTCATATTAACAAAAACAATCAAAAAAAATAATTGTCAGGTTCTACGAGAAGCTATATATTTGCTCGTTTTTAAAAAAACTTTGACTTTAAAATAAATACAAAATGCAAAACAAAGGACTTATAAAATTATTTGCAATCCTTTTTGGATTGGTAAGTTTATATCAATTATCATTTACTTTTTTAGCCAATAAAGTAGAAGATGATGCAACTACTTACGCTAAAAGTAAAGTAACAGAAAATGACGCAAGACAAAAAGCTACTTTTGAAAGAAAGTATTTAGACAGTGTTGCCAATAAAAACATCATAGATATTGGTGTTGCAGCGTATAGCTACAATGATGTAAAAGACAAAGAAATGAATCTTGGTCTTGATTTAAAAGGAGGTATCAATGCAATTTTACAAGTTTCTGTAAAAGAAGTTTTAAAAAGTTTAGCTAATGACTCTAAAAATGAACCTTTCAATAATGCATTAAGCGCAGCTGATGAAAGACAGAAGAATAGTAATGCAAATTACTTAGACTTATTTTTTGAGGAATTTGAAAAAATTGCAGGAACTACAAAGTTGAGTGATCCATCTATTTTTGGAACAAAAGCTTTAAGCGAAAAAATTTCTTTTGATGAAGTGAATGCCACAGTTAAAGAAACTTTACAAGAAGAAATCAATAGTTCGATTGGTACTGCTTTTGAAGTATTAAGAAGTAGAATTGATAAGTTTGGAGTTACACAACCTAATATTCAACGAATTGGAAATTCTGGTAGAATACAAATTGAATTGCCAGGAGCTAAAGATATTGAGCGTGTTACAAAGTTAATTACAAGTAAAGCTGAATTACAGTTTTGGGAGGTGCACACAAACGCAGAAGTTCAAAATTTCTTCTTTGCAGCAAATGCTAAAGTTGCTGAATTATTAAAAGACGATTCTGCATTAGAGAAAGAAAAAGATTCTGTTAAAAAAGATGATATTGACGATTTGTTAGGTGAAACTGCAGATTCTACGAAAGTTCAAAAGAATTTATTTACGTACTTATTCCCAAATGTTGCACAGTCTCAACAACAGCCGAGTTCTTTAGTTGCACGAGCTAGAGTTTTAGATACAGCAACCGTAAACAATTTACTTGCCAAAAAAGAAGTAAGATCTTTATTGCCAACTGAATTAAAGTATGCTAAATTTTTATGGGATTACAAATCTACAGATGGAAATGATGGTTCAGAATTAATTGGTTTATATGCAATTAAAGGGAATAGAAATGACAAACCGACTATTGAAGGGGATGTTATTTTAGATGCAGGTCAAGTATTTGATCAATTAAACAAACCAGAAGTAAGCATGACAATGAATAGTTCTGGAACAAAACAATGGGCTAAAATGACCGCTGATAATGTTGGTAATTTTGTTGCCGTTGTTTTAGATGATTATGTTTATACTGCTCCTTCTGTAAACCAAGCCATTACAGGTGGAAGAACTTCTATCTCTGGAGGCACCATGACCGTTGCAGAAGCAGAAGATATTTCAACAGTTTTAAAAGCAGGTAAATTACCAGCGGCAGCAAGAATAATTCAAGCAGAAGTTGTTGGACCTTCTTTAGGACAGGAATCCATTGATGCTTCAATAAATTCATTTGGTTTAGCAATTATTTTAGTTTTACTATGGATGCTTTTATACTATGGTAAAGCTGGTTTATATGCTGATATTGCTTTAGCAGTAAACATCTTATTTATATTCGGAATTTTATCATCCTTTAATGCTGTGTTAACGTTACCTGGAATTGCAGGTATCATTTTAACAATTGGTATGTCTGTAGATGCTAACGTAATTATCTTTGAAAGAATTAAAGAAGGGTTATTCAAACAAAAAGGATTAAAACAATCTGTAGAAGAAGGTTTCTCTGTAAAAGGAGCTTTATCTGCAATTATTGATGCAAATATTACTACTTTATTAACAGGTATTATTCTATACATTTTTGGTACAGGACCAATTAAAGGTTTTGCTTTAACCTTAATGATTGGTATCGCTACTTCTTTATTTACCGCTGTATTTATTACCCGTATTTTAATTGACAGATCTGTAAATAAAGGAACTAATTTAACTTTTAATACTTCAATTTCTAAAGGTTGGTTCCAAAATATAAATGTGGAGTTCCTGAAGAAACGTAAAATTGCTTACATCATTTCTGGTGCAATTATTATTTCAGGAATTGTTTCTATATTTTCTATCGGATTAAAGCAAGGAGTAGATTTTAAAGGAGGACGTTCTTATGTCGTTCGTTTTGATCAAGATATGAATGCGACAAAAGTTGCTTCAGATTTAAAAGACGCTTTCGGCACGGCTCCAGAAGTAAAAACGTATGGTTCAGATAATCAATTAAAAATAACAACAGTATATAAAATTGATGAAGAAGGTCAAGAAGTAGATGATCAAGTTCAAAGTGCTTTATTTACAGGATTAAAAGAGTATTTAGGAACTACTTCATACAACGACTTTAAACCTGGATTTGAAAAAGAAGGAGCTGGAGTTATGAGTTATATGAAAGTAGAACCAACGATTGCAGATGATATTAAAACATCAGCTTTATATGCAGTATTTGGCTCACTACTAGTAGTGTTCTTGTACATCTTATTAAGATTTAGAAAAGTATCTTTCTCAATTGGAGCAGTAATTGCAGTTTTCCATGATGTTTTAATTGTGCTAGGGGTATTCTCTATTACTTACAACATTATGCCTTTCGACATGGAAATTGGGCAATCATTTATTGCTGCGATACTGACAGTGGTTGGTTACTCTCTAAATGATACCGTGGTAATTTTTGATAGAATTAGAGAGTTTGCAGGCTTGCACCCAAATTGGAAATACAGTGACGTAGTAAACAAGGCATTAAGTTCTACCCTAGGAAGAACTATAAACACTTCTTTAACAACATTATTAGTAATGTTAGCAATCTTCACATTTGGTGGAGATTCTATTAAAGGTTTTATGTTTGCTTTAATTATTGGTGTAGCTGTAGGTACCTATTCATCATTATTTGTTGCAACACCAATTATGTATGACACTTCTAAAAAAGAAGAAAAAAAATAATTATATCTTAAACAAATTAAAACCGTTTTTAATTCCTGAATGTCAGATTAAAAACGGTTTTTTCATTCAAGATATAGCGCCTATATTTGTATTCTCATGAAAATTATTAAACTTCACGACTTATACTTTAAACCTTACATCCATAAAGGTGAAATTTCTGCAATTGTAAAATTTCTAGCCCAACAAGTAAAATCAGATTTACCAAAAGATGAAGTTCCTCTATTTATTGGAATTTTAAATGGATGTTTTCTTTTTGCTGCAGATTTCATAAGAGAATTTAATGGAAACTGTGAAGTTTCATTCGTAAAACTAGCCTCCTATGAAGGCACTTCTTCTACAGAAGACGTAAAACAGCTAGTTGGTATTAATGAAGATTTAACAGGAAGAACTGTAATTATATTAGAAGATATTATCGACACTGGTAATACGCTTCAAGAAATTTATAATATATTTAGAGACAAGAACTTAAAACAACTAAAAATTGCAACGCTATTTTTTAAGCCAGATGTATTTAGAAAAGAATTACCAATAGATTATATCGGAAAAAGTATTGAAGATAAATTTATTGTTGGTTACGGTTTAGATTACAATAATTTAGGTAGAAATTACCCAGCAATATATCAATTATCAACACAACCAAAAATGAAAAATATTGTATTATTTGGTCCTCCAGGAGCAGGAAAAGGAACACAAGCAGAATTTTTAAAAGATATTTACAATTTAGTACATATCTCTACTGGTGATGTCTTCCGTTTCAACATTAAAAACAAAACTGAATTAGGTTTGTTAGCCAAAAAATATATGGATGAAGGAGATTTAGTACCTGATGAAGTTACCATTAATATGCTAAAGGCTGAAGTTGAAAAAAATGCAGATGCGAAAGGTTTCATTTTTGATGGTTTTCCAAGAACAGAATCTCAGGCAGAAGCTCTAGATGTTTTTTTAGCTCAAAAAGGTGAACAAATAAACGGAATGGTGGCTTTAGAAGTGCCGGAAGATACCTTAGTATCTCGTTTATTAGAAAGAGGAAAAACTAGCGGTAGAATAGATGATACTGATGAAGTAAAAATCAGAAATCGTTTTAACGAATACAATACCAAAACAGCTATTTTAAAAGATTATTTTGATGCTCAAAATAAATACTATGGAATTAATGGTGTGGGTTCTATTGAAGAAATTACACAACGAATTTCAAAAGTATTTAATACTTTATAAATCGTTTTATAACTAAACTTTTATTCTTAGACAGTTTAACAAACAAACGCATACACAGAAAAAATGACTGAAGGAAATTTTGTCGATTACATAAAAATATACGCTTCCTCGGGAAAAGGCGGACAAGGTTCTGTGCATCTTCACAGAGAAAAGTTTATTACCAAAGGTGGACCTGATGGTGGAGACGGTGGTCGTGGAGGACACATTATTTTGCGTGGAGATAAAAATATGTGGACGTTATTTCATCTAAAGTTTAAACGCCATTTTAGAGCAGAAGGTGGAGGGGCAGGAAGTGCAAGTAGAAGTACAGGTCATGATGCAGAAGATATTTATATTGATGTTCCTTTAGGCACAGTAATTAGAGATGCTGATACTGACGAAATTATTTTAGAAATTACGGAAGATCAAAAAGAAGTAATTTTATTAAAAGGAGGAAAAGGTGGTCTTGGAAACTGGAATTTTAAATCATCTACAAATCAAACACCTAGATATGCACAACCTGGTATTGATGGATTAGATGGTTGGTTTCGAATGGAATTAAAGTTATTGGCTGATGTTGGCTTAGTTGGTTTCCCAAATGCCGGAAAATCAACTTTATTATCCGTTTTAACAGCTGCAAAACCTAAAATTGCAGACTATGCTTTTACAACCCTAAAACCAAACTTAGGAATTGTAGAACACAGAAATCATCAAACATTTGTAATAGCAGATATTCCTGGAATTATTGAAGGTGCTGCAGAAGGAAAAGGATTAGGTCATCGTTTTTTAAGACATATAGAACGTAACTCTGCCTTGTTATTTTTAATTCCTGCGGATAGTGATGATATCAACAAAGAATATGAGATTTTGTTGAATGAACTAAAAAAACACAATCCTGAGTTATTAGATAAAGATAGATTGTTAGCCATTTCTAAAACAGATATGTTAGATGATGAATTAAAAGCAGAAATTAGAGCGGAGTTGCCAAAAGGTGTGAATACCATATTTATATCATCGGTAGCTGAAATTGGCCTACAAGAATTGAAAGATAAACTTTGGGATATGTTGAACTAAGCAACACAGTTGTATTTTTATCAGGATAATTCTACAATTAGAAACTCATCCCTTTCTTGTAAAAGAGCAATTAGTCTTTTAACAAAATCCTAATAGGTAATTTATACTTTGTAGTTACTGGAATTCCTCTTTTAATAGCTGGATAAATAGCAGATAATTTCTGAACACTTTGTTTAAGTATACTATCTAATTGAGGCAATTGCTGTTTTAAGTTCTCTGTGGAGGAAATTTCTTGAAGAATAATTTCTCCTTTTGAATTAATTACAACGTCCATAAAAACAACTTCATCGATAGAATCTTTTACTGTGAAGGGAAATTTCTGCAGCTCCTCTCCTATTTTTTTGTGAATGGTATTTCTAAAGCAATTGGATTTTTTAGCTTTATCAATAAGAGAATCACATACTTTAAAAGACGGAGAAAAATCAACTGAGGTAAAGTCAACAATGGTATCTAATACTTGCTTTTTATCCTTTTTTGAAAAAGGTAACTTATCGCAGGAAGTACAATAAACAACTATTAATAAAAAAGAAAAAAAACGCAACAACATCATTTTAAATTATTATGTGAAAATAGTGAATTAAAAAATACCAAATCAATTTTTATTTTTTCTTTCTTCTTTTTTCCTTCTTACTTTTCTCCAAGTTTTTGTTCGTTCTAAATAAACATTCTATAGACCGCAGTCGAGGTAATTTTGACCCTTTATTTTCACCAACCTTCTTCTTTCTAGAATGATCCGTTGTTGCTAGTTATTCTTCTACTTTTCCAAATTTTTCAGCAAATTATGCTCTTGTCTATAGTCTAAATACAAGCTCACCCATTGATGTTTTAAAACCAGGTGTAAATATTTTATAGACATCATTTCCTATTGACCTTCACCTAAATAGTTAACTTAACAAATAGCACTAAAAAGGAAATCTAAACTAATTTTTTAGTTTAGAAGATGTAACAAAAACCTCATAAAAGAGTTATATGAATAGAAATCGTTGTTCCTAAAGAAAAATAATTAGAATAATCTGATTAAAAATAAGTATTAAAAACAGATTACGTCGTGCTCCACAAAAATCCAGCATTCAAAACAACAAAATAAACAATGGATATTTTCTTAATACTAATAGGACTTGTATTTCTAATACTAGGGATTATTGGTTCATTCTTGCCCGTTTTACCCGGACCTTTAACAAGTTGGATAGGCCTATTGCTATTATACATGACAAAAATTATTCCTTTAGATTGGACATTTCTAGGAATCACTTTAGCCATTGCTGCATTCATATGGGGCTTTGATTATTTTATTCCTGCCATCGGAACAAAACATTTTGGAGGCACAAAATATGGGGTATATGGCACCACAATTGGTTTAATTATAGGATTGCTATCACCGATTCCTTTTGGAATGTTATTGGGTGCTTTCTTTGGTGCTTTTTTCGGAGAATTAATACACGACAGTAAAGACACCGATAGAGCTTTAAAAGCTTCATTTGGTGCCTTTGTAGGTTTTTTAGCTTCTGCTACTATTAAATTTTCAATAGCCGCAGTGTATCTAGTTTTATTCTTAGGAAAGGTTTGGGAATATAAAAGTGAATTCTTTTAAACCGCTTACTCTTTTTCAGCCATTTTCTTTACATAATCAGTGATGATTACAATCTGCGTGGGACCAACTTTACCTTCTATATATTTAGCATTTTCATGATCTAAGGAAATTCTTCTTACCGCAGTTCCTTGTTTTGCGACTAAACTAGAACCTTTTACTTTTAAGTCTTTAATCAAAACCACAGAATCTCCAGCTTGTAAAATAGAGCCATTAGCATCTCTGTGAATGATTTTTTCACTATCATCTAAATGATCTCCAGATTCTTTTGCAAAACGTAAATCATCGTCTTCCATATACATCATCTCCAACAAATCTTTTGGCCAACCTTCATTTCTTAAACGAGACAACATTCTCCAAGCAACTACTTTTACAGCTCTGCACTCACTCCACATAGAATCGTTTAAACAGCGCCAATGATTTGCATCTGTATCATCAACATTATCAATTTGGATACTACAAGTTTCACACGCTAACAAACTTCCATCAACTCCACCTCCACCCGTAATTGATGGTTTTACGTCGTAAATTGATAAATTATTTGTTGACGCGCACAATTCGCACTGGTTTCCACTTCTAGTTTGTAAATCTTGTTGTAAACTCATTATATTTTTTTATGTTGATGTTGGCAAAAGTAGTGTTTTAAATTAGTTTTGTCGTTCCCAAGAAGCTTGTACTAAACATAGTAAAATATCGGGAATGTCAAAATAGTTATTCTATTTCCAAAGAAGTAAATTTAAATTTGGTGCCATCAAACAATCCTTTATCACTTAACTTTAAAGACGGTATTACCAAAAGTGCCATAAAAGACAAACTCATATAAGGCGCGCGCAATGTGCTTCCCATTTGTTTTGCCATTGTATCTAATGCTGCATAAGCTTTTCCAATCTCTTCAGCAGATTTATCTGACATGATTCCGGCTACTGGTAAGGAAACAATTTTTTCTTCAGATGCATTTACGGCGCAAACGCCTCCCCTATTTTCAATAATTAAATTTACAGCTTTGCAAATCGCTTCGTCAGAAACTCCAATGGCAATAATATTATGAGAATCATGCCCTACAGAACTTGCAATGGCACCTTCTTTAATTCCGAAGTTTTTAATGAAAGCAATTGCTGGTGCATCATTTTCATATCGATTTACAACCGTCATTTTTAAGATGTCTGTGGCCGTATTTGAAACTAAATTTCCATCTATAATTAAAGAATCTGCTGCTATCTCATTCGTCACCAATTCTCCGTCTAAAGCCTCAATGACTCTAATTTTTTCGGATGACGATGCAAATCTAAAATCTTCTACTTTCTTTGTATCAGTATCAAAATTATTCAAAACATCAAAAGGAACAGACTGCACAAAACTTTCTCCGTTTTTAGCAACTAATTCTCCGTTAATGTAGGTTTCTAAAACATTGAATTCTTTTAAATTATCAACTAAAATAAAATCGGCAGCATCTCCTTTTTGCAACAAACCAACCTCTAAATTATAATGTTTTACAGGATTTACACAAGCCGCCTGTAACACTTTAAAAACATCAATTCCTTTGGCAACTGCGCGTTCACATAATTGATTAATGTGCCCTAACAACAAATCGTCAGGATGTTTATCATCTGAACAAAACATCATATTTTCAAAATGTACTGGCAACAAATCAATTAAAGCTTCGAAGTTTTTTGCGGCACTCCCTTCACGAATTAGTACCTTCATTCCTTTTTGCAATTTTTCTAAAGCTTCTTCATAGGTAAAACACTCATGATCGGTAGAAATTCCTGCAGCAATATATTTGCTAACATCATCTCCTCTTAAGCCTGGAGCATGACCATCAATGGGTTTATTATTGTTTTTTGCATGTTGAATTTTTTTTAATACTTCCGTATCATCAAACAAAATACCCGGGTAATTCATCATTTCTGCCAAATATTTGATATTTGGGTTTTCCATCATCAATTTAATATCATCAGCATTAATTACAGCACCGGCACTTTCAAAAGAAGTGGCAGGCACACAACTTGGCGCTCCAAAATTGAATTTTAACGGAACTTTATTTCCGTTTTCAATCATAAAATCAACTCCTTTTACGCCCAAAACATTGGCAATTTCATGCGGATCAGAAACCGTAGCTACCGTTCCGTGTACAATAGCAATTTTTGCAAATTCAGAGGGCACTAACATGGAACTTTCAATATGAATATGAGCATCTACAAAACCCGGTAAAATATAATTTTCTACTGCGTGATTTACTTCTCGGATAGCCGAAATATTTCCATTTTCTATAATCACTTCACCTTTAAAAATTCTTTTATTAAGAATATCTACAATGTTCCCTTTTACATTCATAATCTTGCTATATTTAGAACAAATTTACAAAGAATAAAAAGGGTTTTTATTCAACTTTATCCTATTTTTAAATTATGAATTACGCTCAACAGAAAATAACCATAGCAGAAGCAGAAAAAATTCTTTTTGACTTGTTTAATATCAAAGGAACTGCATCTTCTTTACCCGGTTATGTTGATTTTAATTTTAGAATTAAAATAGAGAATGAAGAAAGCTATATTCTAAAAATTTCTAGAGTTGAAGAAAACAAAAAGTACCTAGAATACCAGCAGCACTTATTGCAATTTATTGAGCATAGTGGTGAAAAATTAATTGCTCCAAAAGCGGTTACAGATAAAAATAACAATTTAATTTCTGAAATTAAAGATCGTTTCGGCAAAACGCGTTGTGCACGTTTACTCACCTGGGTTTCTGGAAAAGTTTGGAGTGCTGTAAATCCGCAATCCGCAGATTTACGTTGTAGTATTGGAACGCAATGTGGTATTTTAACAAAAGCATTGCAAGGTTTTACGCATCCGGAAGCGCATTATAATTTTGAATGGGATATTGCCCAATCTCTTTGGACAAAAAAGCACCTACATTTATTTGAAGCTCCTGAAAAAGAAATATTAATGCTGTTTCAACATAAGTTTGAAGCCTATCAACCCTCCTATACCAGTTTAAGAAAAAGCATTATACACAATGATCCAAATGACAATAATATTATTGTTACCAATAACCTATTGCAACCAAAAGCAAAGGCAGCAATAGACTATGGAGATGCCATGCATACACAAACCATCAATGATCTAGCAATACTCTGTGCCTATGGTACAATGGGTCATCATGATCCTTTAGAGGCGGCTCTTGCATTTATAAAAGGCTATCATTGCTCTTTTCCTTTGTTAGAAAAAGAATTAGCTCATTTATACAATGCCGTTGCTATGCGGCTTGTAATTATTGTTACCAGAGCTGCCATGAGTAAAATTGAGGAACCAGACAATGAATATCTATGGATTAGCGAAAAACCAGCTTGGGAAGTACTATATAAATGGCACGAAATTTCTGACGATTTTGCCCATTTTAGTTTTAGAAATGCATGTGGTTTTTCTGCACACCCGAATGAAACTGAATTTGAAAAATGGTCACAAAACAATACGTTTAAATTATCAGAACTTTTTCCTTCAATAAATAGAAATGAAATCCATCATTTAGACTTAAGTGTTTCTAGTACTTTTCCCGGTCATCAACAAGAGTTTAATAATTTAGATCTATTTCAATTTAAAATTGACCAATTACAGAAAGAAGTTCCAAATAAAATTTTAGCGGGTGGTTATTTAGAACCAAGAAATTTATATACTTCTGCAGAATATGACACGGTTGGTAATTACGGTAAACAAAGCAGAACAATTCATTTAGGAATTGATTTTTGGCTACCAGAGAACACGCCAGTTCATGCGCTTTTTGATGGTGAAGTTGTTGTTGCTGTTGATGATGCTGGCAATAAAGAATATGGAGGTTTAGTAATTTTAAAACATCGTCAACAAAATTTTAGTTTTTACACCTTATATGGACATAATACTGTTAAAAGTGTTCTAAAACACCAAATTGGCGATACCATTAAAAAAGGAGAGCAAATATCAATTTTAGCCAATTATCCTGAAAACGGAAATTGGGCACCTCATTTACATTTTCAAGTAATGCTATCTTTATTAGATTACAAAACAGACTTTCCTGGAGTTGGGTATTTTAACGAAACTGACGTTTGGAAAAGTCTATGTCCTAATCCGAATTTGTTATTTAAAATTGATGGTTTTAAAGAAAATTTAATTCCTGTTTCTAATGAAATTTTAGCTTTTAGAAAACAGCATTTAGGCAAAGGCATGAGTTTACAATACAAAACGCCATTACACATTGTAAAAGGTACTAATCAATATTTAATTGATGCTGTTGGACGCAAATATCTAGACACCGTAAACAATGTAGCACATGTTGGTCATGAAAATTTTAAAGTTGTAAAAGCAGGTCAGAATCAAATGGCCTTATTAAATACAAACACCCGTTATTTGCATGAAAACATCAATACACTAGCGAAAGAAATTCTCGAAACTCTCCCCAAAGAATTGTCATTTTTACATTTTGTAAATTCAGGAAGTGAAGCAAATGAGCTCGCTATTAGAATGGTTAAAACGTGTACAAATTGTGATGAAATTATGGCTAGTGAACATGGGTATCATGGAAACACAAATGGTACGATAGGTATTTCTTCCTATAAATTTGATGGAAAAGGCGGAAAAGGAAAACCTAAAAACACGCATATTTTTCCAATTCCTGATGCTTTTAGAGGGAAATATCGAGGAGAACATACTGCAGATAAATACGCACGAGAAGTGCAATTTTTAATTGATGAAATTCATCAACAAAACAAAAAAGTTGGTGGTTTTATAATAGAACCTATTATTTCTTGTGGCGGACAAATTGAATTACCAAAAGAGTTTTTGCAGCAAGCGTACAAGAAAGTAAAAAAGGCGGGTGGTTTGTGTATTTCTGATGAAGTACAAACTGGCATTGGAAGAATGGGAAAAACTTTTTGGGGATTTCAGTTACACGATGTCGTGCCTGATATTGTAACTATTGGAAAACCATTAGGAAATGGGCATCCAATTGCAGCTGTTGCTTGTACAAAAGAAGTCGCAGAAAAATTTGCAAACGGCATGGAATTCTTTAATACCTTTGGCGGCAACCCTGTTTCTTGTGCCATTGGCACCGAAGTTTTACGCGAAGTAAAAAGAGAAAATCTACAAGAAAATGCATTGAATGTTGGTGCGTTTTTAAAATCTGAATTCATAAAATTATCTCACAAATTTCCAATTATTGGAAATGTTAGAGGCCAAGGTTTGTTTTTAGGAATTGAATTGGTAGATATAGATTTAAATCCGCTTGCAGAACAAACAGATTACATTATCAATAGAATGAAAAAACATGGAATTTTAATGAGTTCTGATGGTCCAGATCATAACGTCATCAAAATAAAACCTCCACTTACATTTACAAAAGAAAATGCCAAAGAGATACTTTTTTACATAAAAAAAGTTTTTAATGAAGACTTCATAAAAAATAAACATTAAAATATAAATCATACCTTTAAAAATAAATAACAAAACCCATAAATATGCGTAAAATTCACTTAATACTTGTTCTATGTTTATTTTCACTGAGTGTTTTATCACAAAAAAAAGAAACTAAAGATTCCAAAAAATGGGATGTAAACAATCCTCATAAGGATTGGAAGTACAATACTTTTAATTTAAAAACAACTGAAGGAACCTGGATGAATTTAGATGTTTCTCCAGATGGAAAAACCATTGTTTTTGATTTGCTAGGTGATATCTATACAATGCCTATTTCTGGCGGAACAAGCACCATTTTACGTTCAGGTTTAGCTTATGAAGTTCAGCCCAGATTTAGCCCTAATGGAAAATATATTTCTTTTACAAGTGATGCTGAAGGTGGTAATAATATTTGGGTAATGACTGCAGATGGTAAAAACGCAAAAGCTATCACAAAAGAAAAATTCAGATTATTAAACAATGCTGTTTGGACACCAGATGGAAAATCTCTGGTTGCAAGAAAACACTTTACCTCATCACGCTCTGTGGGTGCTGGGGAGATGTGGCAATATCCACTTTCTGGATCAGCAGGGTTGCAAATCACAAAAAGAAAAAATGACCAACAAGATGTAAATGATCCCTCTGTATCTCCAGATGGTAAATTTTTATATTATGCTGAAGACATGTATCCCGGAGGATTTTTCCAATACAACAAAGATCCAAACAAACAGATTTACGTCATTAATCAATATAACTTTCAAACAGGAAAAACAGAAAGAATTACGGGCGGCCCAGGAGGAGCTGCAAGACCAGTAGTTTCAAGAGATGGTAAATTATTGGCCTTTGTAAAACGAGTGAGAACAAAGTCGGTTTTGTATATTCATGAATTAGAAACTGGCAAAGAATGGCCTATTTATGAGCATTTAAGTAAAGATCAAAGTGAAGCTTGGGCTGTTTTTGGGGTATATCCTCATTTTGCTTGGATGCCAGACAATAAAGATTTGATTGTTTGGGCACAAGGAAAAATTAATAAAATTAATATTGAAACAAAACAAATTTCAAATATTCCTTTTCAAGTAAATCAAGAAATAAAATTAGCTAAAACACATCGTGTTAAAAGAAAAGTTTTTGAAGAAAATTTCACTTCAAAAATGATTAAAAATGCGCAAACTTCACCTGATGGAAAAACACTTATTTTTACTTCTTTAGGGCATATTTATAAAAAAGAACTGCCAGAGGGAACACCTGCAAGAATTACAACTTTATCTGATTTTGAAGCTGAACCTAGTTTTTCTTCAGATGGAAAATCAGTGCTGTTTGTAACTTGGAATGACGAAAAATTAGGAGCGATATACAAAGTAAATTTAGATGGTTCGGGTCTAGAAAAAATTACAAAAGAAAAAGGGATCTATAGAACTCCTGCTTCTAATAGTGATGGTTCTAAAATTGTGTACAGAAAAGAATCTGGGAATGGAGACCAAGGTTTTGATTACACTAAAAAAACAGGAATTTACATTGCAAACGCAGATGGAACGTCACCAAAAAGAGTATCAAAAAATGGTGAATTTCCAGCTTTTTCTTCAGATGATAAAAGAATATTCTTTCAAACAGGAGGTTCGTTTTTTGGAGGATTGACAAAAAAATTAAAAAGTATTGATTTGAATGGTAAGGAAGAAAGAAGTCATTTTTCATCCAAATTAGCCAATAGATTAGTACCCAGCAAAGACAACAAATTCGTTGCTTTTATTCATTTACATAAATTATTCGTTGCTCCTTTTGTGATGAATGGAAGTGAAATTAACGTAGATCAAAATACAAAATCTTTCAAAGTAGAAAGTTTGTCTAAAAATGCAGGAATCAATTTGCATTGGTCCGCAAATAACAAAAAAATACACTGGACTTTGGGTGATGAATATTTCTCAAAATCTATTGTAAATAATACTACTAATCCTTTTGCAAAAACAAACTTAACAACGGATAAAGCCACTGGCATTAAAATTAACTTAAAAGAGAAATCTGACATTCCTGAGGGAAGAATTGCTTTTAAGAATGCACGAATTATTACGATGGATGGGAATGAAGTGATTGAGGATGGAACGATTATCATCAACAAAAACAAAATAGAAAAAGTTGGTAAAACAAGTATTATTACTATTCCTTCAGATGCAAAAGTATTTGATATGAATGGAAAAACCATTATGCCAGGAATGGTAGATGTACATGCTCATGTTGGTGCTTTTAGAAACGGATTAAGCACTCAAAAACATTGGCAGTTTTATGCAAATTTAGCTTTTGGCGTTACTACTTCTCATGATCCTTCTGTTCATACAGCAGCTGCTTTTACCTTAGAAGAATTGCAAAGAAGCGGTCAACTAGTGGGACCGCGACTATTTTCTACAGGATTTATTTTATATGGTGCAGAAGGCGATTTTAAAGCTGTTGTAAATAGTTTAGAGGATGCGCGTTTTGCAATTGCAAGAACCAAAGCTTTTGGCGCGAAATCTATTAAAAGTTATAATCAACCCAGAAGAGAACAACGTCAGCAAATTATGCAAGCTGCTAAAGAGCTAAGCGTAAATGTAGTTCCTGAAGGTGGCTCTAATTTCTACTCAAACATGAGTATGATTTTTGATGGACATACCGGAATTGAGCATAATATTCCTGTAAATCCAGTGTATAAAGATGTCTTATCACTTTGGAAAAACAGTAAAACTGGTTATACTCCTACTCTAATCGTAAATTATGGAGGAATGAATGGAGAGATGGAATGGTATCAAAAAAGTAATGTATGGGAAAACAAAACACTTTTAAAATATACACCAAGATATGTGGTTGATGCCAGATCTAGACATAGAATTATGATTCCTGAAGAGGAATATCAAAACGGACATATTTTAACTTCGGAAACGGTTACTGCTTTGGCAGATGAAGGTGTAAAAGTAAATTTAGGTGCACATGGCCAATTGCAAGGCTTAGGTGCGCATTGGGAATTATGGATGTTACAACAAGGAGGATTGAGTAATCATGAAGCCCTAAAAGCAGCTACTATAAATGGTGCTGGCTATATTGGTGTTGCTGATGAGTTGGGTTCATTAGAAAAGGGGAAATTAGCAGATTTGATTATCATGGATAAAAATCCTTTAGAGAATATTAAAAACTCAAATTCTGTAATATACACAATGGTGAATGGACGTTTGTACGATGTAAATACCATGAATGAAATTGGAAATTACAAGACAAAAAGAAGCAAATTTTATTTTGAAATGGATGGTTATAATCAAGGAGTGCCTGTAAATATGAAAACCAATAGTTTTACAACGCCTACTTGTAGTTGTCATTAATTTGTTATTACACGGAGATACGACGTGGCAATATTTTTATTTGTAGTCTTAATCTTGGGATTACCTCGGTCATGCTTTCTAGGTAATGACGGTGTGCGTGTGTATGTGTTGTCATTAATACATTGAAAATTTAATATCAATTTTTAAACTCAAAACTTTCTATCTATATGAAAAGGGCTTAAGTCTAAAGATCTTTTTTTATCTGAAATAATTTCTGAAACCAATTTACCCGTAGCTGGACCTAAGCTCCAACCCATCATGGCGTGGCCCGTTGCAAAAGTTACATTTTTACATTTAGATGATTTGCCTATGTATGGCAATCCATCAGGAGAACAAGGTCTTAAACCACATTTTGCCGCTTCTTTTTCTTGCTCATTAACCCTTAAATTAGGATAATAAGATTCAGCTGCTTTGGCAATTGCATTGACACGAACAGGATTTATAATATCATTTATTCCGCCAATTTCCATAGTTCCTGCAAAACGTGTAAATCCGTTCATAGGCGTTACAGCTACTTTTGCTTCCATTAAAATAGCTGGAATGGTAATATTTGTCTCACTTTTTGTGTTCAATCGGTATCCTTTTCCTGCCTGAATAGGAATATCAACGCCTAATTTCTTTGCTAAATTTTGCGACCAAGAACCTGTAGCAATTACAAATTCATCTGATTTTATATGAAGATTGGTTGTTTTAATTCCTGTTATTTCCTGATTAGCAACCATAATATCTAACACCTCTTCATTGCCTAATATACTTACTCCGTTCTTTTTTAAATAGGTTTTTAATTGCGACATAAACTCATTGGGCGTCATATGCGCATCCGAATGATAATAGACAGCACCTTTGATATTTAAGTCTACATTTTTTTCAATTTTTTGAACTTGTTCTTTTGATAGGTTTTCTACTTTTAAACCCTCTTGAATTGCTCTCTGGCCCACTTTCCATTCTTCTTCGCCTGCTTTTTCTGTTTGATAATACATCAACAAACCTTTGTGCTGATAAAAAAAATCAAAATCACCAGAAGATTTTAAATCTTCATATAATTCTCTGCTTAATAAATTAATATCTTTTATCACAGGAATTGCTTTCTCTACTTTTTGGGCTGTTGCCGATTTTTTAAAAGCCCAACTCCACTTTAGAAAATCATAATTCAATCTTGGTTTTACATAAAACGGACTTTCTGAATTAAACATCCACTTGATACCTTTATTAATCATTCCTGGTGCAGCTAAAGAAATAATATGACTTGGTGTAATATAACCTGCATTTACATAAGATGCACCTGATGTAAAATCTGATTTATCAACTACAGTTACTTTATGCCCTTCTCTTTGAAGATAATAGGCTGAACATAAACCTATAATACCACCACCTATAATGATTACACTTTTTGCCATTTTATTTTTAAATTAAGATGCTCAATAGATTCTAAAATATCTTTATAATGATTTGATTTCACCAATCAAATCACCTGAAAACCCAAAGCGTAAGGATCATCTTGGGTATCAATTGTAATTATATTTTTTCCGTAGATTTTTGCCCAACCTTTTATACTGGGTATAATTGCTGATTTTCCAGCTAATAGTGTTTCTTCTTCTACTACGCCTGTAAAAGTGCTACCAATAAAGCTTTCATGAATAAATTCTTGACCAATTTTTAGTTTTCCTTTAGCATACAATTGTGCTAATCTTGCAGATGTTCCTGTTCCACAAGGACTTCTATCAATAGCTTTATCACCATAAAAAACAGCATTTCTTCCATGAGAAGTTGCATCAATTGGTGTTCCTGTCCATAATAAATGTGTTACATTTTTGATGCTTCCATGATCTGGATGTATAAATTTATCTGGATATTTTTCGTTAATCCGATCTCTAACAACTTGTGAATATTGAATAATTTTTGCGGCTGTAAAATCTTGAATACCACTAAAATTTTTCTGTGGATCTACAATGGCATAATAATTTCCACCATAAGAGACATCAAAAGTAATTTCTCCCAATTCAGGGCATTCTACGCTTAAATTTTCTGCTGCTAAATAACTTTTTACATTCGTTAATTTTACCCAATCTACTTTATCATTTGTTCGCTGATATTCAATTTCTACCAACCCTGCAGGTGCTTCCATTTTTATTTTACCCGGTGTTTTTGGAATAAACAACCCCTCTTCAATGGCGATAGTAATGGTACCGATGGTTCCATGACCACACATAGGTAAACAGCCGGAAGTTTCTATAAATAAAATAGCAAAATCATTTTCTGGATTGTGAGGTGGATACAAAATTGATCCACTCATCATATCATGACCTCTTGGTTCAAACATCAAACCTTTACGAATCCAATCATATTCTTTCAAAAAATGCAAACGTTTTTCGTTCATTGTTTCCCCAATTAGTTTTGGTCCTCCGCTTTTAATTACTCTTACAGGATTTCCACAAGTATGCGCGTCTATACAAACAAAAGTATGCTTACTCATTTTTTCTTTTGTTAATATGATTATTGATTCTACCTTCTAAAATTGCTAACGTAACTGTGCCTTGTTCTAAAACTACTTCGTGAAAATCTCTAATATCAAATTTATCTCCTAATTCTTTTTCGGCTTTTGTACGCAATTCTCTAATTTTTAATTCGCCAATTTTATAAGATAATGCTTGTCCGGGCCAAGAAATGTATCTGTCTGTTTCTGTATTAATTTCATGTAAAGAAAGCGCTGTGTTTTCTGACATATACGTTACAACTTGTTCTCTAGTCCACCCTTTTGCATGAATTCCTGTATCTACCACTAATCTGCAAGCGCGCCACATTTCATACGTATACTTTCCAAATTGTTCGTAAGGTGTGGTGTACATTCCCATTTGATCTGCTAAAAACTCAGAATATAAACCCCAACCTTCACCATAAGCAGATAAATATAAATTTCTACGAAACTGGGGAATTGAATCTCCTAATTCGTTATTTAAACTTCCTTGTAAATGATGACCAGGAACCGCTTCATGCACGGTTAAAGAAGGCAAAGTATACAAAGTTCTGCTTGGTAAATCATACGTATTTACCCAATAATAACCGGGCTCTGTACTATTTTTCGAAGTACCTACATAACGTCCTCCTGTATATTTTGGTGCAATTGCATCTGGCACAGGTGCAACCCCGTAAGGTTTTCTTGGCAAGGTTTTAAAAAATTTTGGCAATTGCGCATCTGCTCTTTTTGCCATATCCCTGGCGATCATTAAAATTTCTTTTGGTGAAGTTGCGTAAAATTGTTTGTCGGTTCTTAAGAATTCAAAAAAGTCTGCAAAACTTCCTTTAAAGTTTAGTTCCTTGATTATTTTTTGCATTTCTGCTTTTATTCTAGCGACTTCTGTTATACCAATTTGGTGAATATCATCAGCAGAATATTGAGAACTTGTTGTGTAAAAATCAATTCTATTTTTATAATAAGCTTTTCCATTTAGCGTTTCTGAAACACCTAAAGTTGTTCTTGTTTTTGGTAAATATTCAGTTTCAAAAAAAGTTTTGATTCTTTTAAATTCAGGAACTACAATTTGCTCAATAGTATTTTTTGCAACTGTTAAAACAGAATCTCTTTGACTCTGATTCAGACTAGCTGGCAAATTTTGAAATGGTTTATAAAATGGACTTTCTTTAAAATCATTAACAATATGATCATTATATGTAGATTCATATCCTTCAAAAATAACTTTAGGCTGCGAAACTCCTCTTTCTAAACCTTCTCTTAAATTCACGAAATGCTGTTCTACAAATTCTGTTAAACTGTTTAGTTTTCTCAAGTATTCTTTTACTTCCCAATAATTATTTAAAGGTCTAATTTGATAATTTAAACTACTATGAAAACCAGAATCCGACAACAAAGGATTAAGAAACCTTTCAAATTTATAATAATCAATTTTATCTTGTAACACGAATTTTAGCAGCTTCGCTGAAATTTGATCTGTTTCAGAAAGTTCATTTATTTTAATACAACCAAAGTATTGCATTTGGTCTTCTGCATATTTTGCTTCTGCTTTGTAATATTCTCTTGTAAATAGCCCCAAAGGATACTCGTCTTTGTCATAAGATTCTCTTCCTTCATAAGATTCAATCATTATCTCTAATTCTTTGATAGAACTATTACAAACTTCATCTGAACCATTACATGAATAGAATAGCACAACCACTAAAAAAAATAGCACTTTAAAAACTCTCATACACTATGTTTTATTTTTTTACTCTTGCGCCATCAACTGACCTAAAAATTTCTAATGGATTTTCATTTTGCAATTCTTTTGGCAATAGATTATTTGGCCAATTTTGGTAGCTAAATGGTCTTACCCAACGTTTTATAGAAGTAATACCTACTGCAGAAAAACGACTATCTGTAGATGCAGGATATGGGCCACCATGCACCATAGATTCGCAAACCTCAACTCCTGTTGGAACTCCGTTAAAAATAATTCTACCAACTCTATTTTGTATTGCAGCAATTACTTTTTGAAAATTAGTAATTTCATCATTATCAGAAATTATAGTACCTGTTAATTGGCCTTCTAAATTTGCAATAATGGTTTCTAATTCTTCCTTATTGGCGCATTCAACCACCATAGAAAAAGGACCAAAAACTTCTAAATGCAAAGTTGGGTTTTCTAAAAATGATTTTCCGTCAACTGAGACAACAGCCTGTTGTGCATAATTATTTTGAACATCTGATTCATAATTTGCAGTTATGGACACTTTAGCTTGAGCAACTACTTTATCTTTATTTGCATCGTATCCTTTTTTAATATTTGGATGCAACATACAAGAAGGATTTATATCCATAATTTCTTGTGATAAGTGATTTATAAAGACACTCAAAGAATCACTTTTGATACCTAAAATTAAACCAGGATTTGTACAAAATTGGCCTACTCCTAAAGTAATAGAACCTGCGTATGTTTTTGCAATTTCTTCATTTCTATTATCTAAAGCTTTTGGTAAAATAACCACAGGATTGATGCTCCCCATTTCTGCAAAAACAGGTATTGGTTCTTCTCGTTTTGCTGCTATATCCAATAATGCTCTTCCTCCTTTTATACTTCCTGTAAAACCCACTGCTTTTACTTTTGAATGTGCCACTAGCTCCTGACCAACTTCTATTCCGCTTGAATTTAAATTGGAGAAAACACCATTAGGCATTCCTGTTTTTTCAGCAGCTTTTATAATTGCTGATGCTACCAATTCTCCGGTTCCAGCGTGCATTGGATGTGATTTTACAATTACAGGGCAACCTGCTGCTAACGCAGCAGCAGTATCTCCACCAGCAGTGGAATAGGCTAAAGGAAAATTACTGGCTCCAAAAACTACCACGGGTCCTAAAGCGATATTCATTTTACGAAGGTCTAGTTTTGGCATTGGTTCTCTATTTGGTTGCGCTGTATCTATAGTTGCTTCTACCCAAGACCCTTCTGCAACCAACGTTGCAAAACTTCTTAATTGACCAACAGTTCTTCCTCTTTCCCCTTTTGCTCTGCCCTCAGGTAAGCCTGTTTCTGAACAATACATTTGTATTAATGTATCATCTAAAGCTAAAATTTCATCTGCGATTGTGTTTAGAAACGTTGCTTTTTTTATTCCCGAAATAGTACTGTATTCTTTAAAGGCTTCTGACGCTAAATTTACGGCTTCTCTAATTTCTTCTGATGACGCTTCTGTAAAAACAGCATCATTTTCTTTGTTTAATTCTGGATTAAAGGTTTTAAATGTATGGTCTCCTTTAGCTGATTGTAAATTGCCTATATAGTTTTTTCCTGTCATAATTTTATTTGAGATTTGCTCATTTGTGTTAGGTGTTGAAACGAAATCCTTTTTTAGCCTATTTGAAATAGCGTCATTACGAGGAACGAAGTAATCTCTTTTAATTCAGAGATTTCCAAAGTTTACAAAAAAGTAAACTTCGCAATGACAACTATAAAAAGATATAGTGAAAAACCCGACCTTTGGGTAACACCCTACTTCTTTATAAATTTTTGTAATCTGGTAATGTTGGTCTTAGTGCCAAAGCATCTGTAATTATTTTTTCTATTCTCGCTCTTTCTTCACCTTGCAACACTAATCTTGGCGCTCTAACATATTCATTTCCAATACCTGTATGAACCGATGCTGTTTTAATATATTGCACTAATTTTGGATGAATATCTAACTCCAAAAGCGGCATGAACCATCTATAAATTGTAATTGCTTCTTGAATTCTGTTTGCTTTGACCAACTCATAAATAGCCACAGTTTCTGCCGGAAAAGCGTCTACCAAGCCTGCAACCCAGCCATCTGCGCCTAAAACCAAACTTTCTAAGGCCAAAGTATCCACACCTGTCATAATTGCTAATCTGTCTCCAAATTTGTTCTTAATTCTGGTAATATTAGTAGTATCTCTGGTAGATTCCTTGACTGCTTGAATATTCGGACAAGCATCTAAAAGCTCTTGAAACATGTCTAAAGTTACTAATAATTTATAATCTACTGGGTTGTTATAAATCATAATGGGCAAAGAAGTGCTATTGGCAACGGTTTTAAAATATGTTAACACTTCTGCATCACTAGCTTTGTAGCGCATAGGAGGTAACATCATTAAACCACTTGCACCATCTGCTGCTGCTGTCTGTGCCAAAGCAATTGCCGCTTTTGTAGTCTGTTCTGCGATATTCATTAAAACAGGTACTTTTCCATCTACAAAGGCAACCGTTTCTTTTGTTAACCTTCTCCCTTCTTCATCTGTCAATGTGCTGGCTTCTCCTAAAGTTCCTCCTAAAACAATACCGTGAACTCCAGCATCTAGTTGTGCTTGGATGTTTATTTTAAACATTTCCATGTCTAACTCATCAGTAGAAGTAAACTGTGTTGTTACGGCTGGCATTACGCCTTTCCAATTAAATTTCATTTTTATGCTTTTTTATATATGCTAAAATTAAAGAAATCAAGTTTTTAAAAATAGCCTTAAATTACTCTAATTTGATATTATATTATCTAAATTAATACTTAATGTAATTTATTTGAATATTTTTGTATTATATAACTTCTCATTATGAGATACTGAAACAAATTTCGTAGAGATGAAAGTTTTTCCATTTAAAATTCCGAAACCAGCAAATATTGGATTGATTTATCAGGAAGATATTGAAATTTTATTTTATGATAAACTACATCAACATGATGAAATTCAAATTAGTTTTATAGAGAGAGGAAGCGGAACTTTATTTATTGGCGATAAGATTTGTAATTATACTCAAGGCAGTGTTTTTGTAATAGGAAGTAACATTCCGCATGCTTTTAAAAGTGATAAAAATGTTGCACAAAAATCTAAAATGTTGAGTTTGTTTTTCACAAAATCTTCTTTCGGTGAAACATTTTTTGAATTAGATGAGTTTGCTGAAATTGATATTTTTTTTGAGAAATCTTCTCGCGGTTTTGTTTTAAAATCTAATATTGATGCGATCATTTTTATTTTCTTGCAAATGAAGAAGGTTTCTAAAATAAAACGATTTATGCATTTCTTAGAAATCTTACAACTATTAGCTATATCAGAAACAACCCCACTTTCTAGTTTTGTGTATCAAAAAATATATTCTGATATGGAAGGAAAACGGATGCGTACTATTTTTGAATACACCTTAGAAAATTATCATCAAAAAATAACTTTGCAAGAAGTCGCAAATAAAGCAAACATGACAAAAAATGCTTTTTGCAAATATTTTAAAAACAGAACAAATAAAACGTATTTCAATTTTTTAAATGAAATACGAATTGAAAATGCTAGTAAACTAATTATGATTAAAAAAGAAATATCTATCAATGAAATTGCTTATATTACTGGTTTTAATAACATTTCTAATTTTAATAGAAAATTTAAAGAAATTAAGAAAATGACGCCTTTAAATTTTAAAAAATTACAAATTATCTAATTCAAGTTTCAGCACTTTAGTCAATCCCTTGAAAATCATATCATAAAAATGATTGATGAATTCTCATACTGAATCAACTGTTAAATCATTAGAATCGAAAAAACAAATCAAATAAATTTCAGTACTTTTAATAACATGATTGTTACATAACAAACTTAAAAACGAGTAATTTTTAAAAAATGATTAATCCTAGACATATTAATAAGAATAGATATAATATTACAAACATAAAACTTAAATTAGTTTTATGTTGCTTAGTGTGTATTTCCTTTTCTAAAGTGTATTCGCAACGTGATTCACTTAGAATCATTTATACAGATGTAAAACAAACGGATTCTGTGAGATTCATGGCTTTAGACACCTTGTTTTTTAAGTATTATTATAAAGAACCAGATTCTACTTTAAAAGCCATAAATTACCACAAACAGCTCGCTGAGGAAAACAATAATAAAGAAGAGATTTGTAAATCTCTAATAAGAGCGGCACTGATATACGGACCAAAGCGCGAGTATGAAAAATGCTTAAGACTATTCAATGATGCATTAGTAATTGCAAAAGAGCTTAATAAACGTAATCTTGAAGCTATAATAATTTCAAGAAAAGCACTATTATTTCAGGAAACATATAAGTATTTAGAGGCAGTTCAAAGTGGAAATGAAGCATTGGTTATTTTTAGGGAGTTAAAAATGAATAGCGAGGCAGCCTGGGTATTACAAAATTTAGGCAATATCAATCTATATTTAGGTAATTATGACCTAGCTTTAGAATATTTTCAGCAATATCAAACAGCTCATGATACGTATAACTTTCCAAACGACCAATCTTTTGCTTATAATCAAGAGCTAATTGGAAGGGTTTATCTTGAAAAAGAATTATACGAAGACGCTCTAATTTATTTTGAAAATGCGTTCAAACATTTTACGTCGCTCGAAATAAAGTATAAAATGAAAGATTCTTCTAAATTTTTAGCGATAATACATACAAAGTTAAACCAACTTGACAAAGCAACCAATTATGCTCAAAAAAACTTAGCACTTAGCAAAGAACTTAAATCCGAAATGGATGTAGATATGGCAGAATTCATACTTGCTGAAATTACCTTTAAAACGGATATACCTTCTGCATTAAAACAAGCAAAAGCTATTTTAAACCGTCTTCCTAATGATGGATTTTATAGTATTAAAAAAGACATATACAACCTACTTTACAAAGGCTACAAGTCACAAAATAATTCAAAGTTAGCTGTAGAAATGCTCGAACGCTCTACTGTTTATAAAGATAGTATAAACTTAGAAATAGATCGTTTAGCCGTTACGAGAGAATTGGTAAAACAAGACTATGAGCATCGAATCTCTGAAAGTAAACTAAAAAGCGAAAACGAAAAAGCAGCACTCAAAATCACACAACTTAAAAGAACGTTTGCCGTAGTCATAATTTCTGCCCTATTCATTTTTTGTGTTATTTTCTATTTTAGATCTAAAACCAAAAAAGATAAAGCAATACGAGCTGCAATGTTGGATGAAATAATGCGTCTCAAAAACAGTTCAAATCAAGTTGTAGCTGCTACTACTGTATTTGAACTGGTTAGAGAAAAAATTGAGCACTCCATTAAAAGAAAATTAAATGAAACCGATTGGAAGGTGCTAAATGTATTATTGGTAGAGCCCGTAATGACCAATAAAGAAATTGCCCAGAAAGTTTTTTTAAGTGCAGATGGCGTTGGTTCTTCGCTTCGCAGAATGTATGAGTATTTTAATATCAAAGAATCGAAGTATAAAAAAGTTTCATTGTTACTGGAGACAATCAAGCGCTCGAATAGCTAGCATAGACCGCTATAATTACAAATAATTTCTACCCAAAGCAACTTTTCACCCTTAGGCCTGAAATACTTTGAAAACAATTTTAAGAAATTTATGTAACGCTCAATGGTTGTAATTTCTATTGAATATAATTTATAGCAAAATAAAACTCTACAAGCAATCTTGTTTGTGGAGTTTTATTTTATCTGATAATCTTATTGAAACATAATGCTAAGGGCATAAAATTAATACACAACATGATTAATTTAAAGCACCGTCCTTACCAATAAAGAAATCTCTAATAAAGTTTATTAAAGTATTGATGGAATTGGTTCTTCTCTTCCGAGAATGTGAGAGTATTTTAATCTTAAAGAATCCAAGTATAAAAAATTTTCATTGTTACTAGTAGGAATCAAGGGCTTCAACGGCTAGTATATAAAACAGTAATTATCAATAAATTTAGACCAAATAATTTTCACGCCTAGGCGTGAAAATGGTCATATTCACGCCTAGGCGTGAAGTTCTTTTGTAACAATTTAACGTATTTTACTTTATTGTTTAAGATTAAGACAAGGATTGATATCTTTCTACCATGAAAATTCATAATTGGATTCCAACATGACCCATGGAGAAAAAAATATAGAATTGGCAACAGTAAAAATCCAATCTGTGGGGGTTTATGATTTTGAAGTTTAGCCATTTAATGAGCAGTCCACTTTTCAAATAAGTGGATTGTTTCACTATTCAGTTTTATCGTTTAACAGCCATAAAATTAATGATAAATTAAACAAATTTCCTCACACTTTTAATGCATGACATAAACATAAAAGTAAAAAAATATTCGAGCCAATAGCACTTATTTTTGATATTCTAAGAACAAGCCATAATAACAAAGTAACTTTAAACATGAGCAGTTATTCACCAAGATTAAGAAATTTCTAAGAATTGCATTAATCTTTCTCGGAATTTTATTCAGGCAATATTATATTTTGAGTCGGAGAAGGTTTTAAAGTTTATAGTAATACAACATCTAATTTATCAACCTTAGAACTGAATTCTAAAAGAGTCGCTTCGAATCTAATGGAACCGAAAATTGGAGATTTTGTTTGCTACAAAAGTCAAAATGGAAGATCAGGAATAATTCGAGAACTCATAAACTTTCCTTATTGGAAAATGAAACTTTAGAACGCCCTTATCTGCTATTAACTTTGCTGCCGGCTCTATTAAAAAATATTGGAGAAATATGGAACCAAGTAAAATAAAACAAAAACTGAAGAGAATAGAAGATCAAGTATTACATATGACTAAATTGTTAGATGATATTTTAATTGTTGGACAGACTGAAGCTAGTAAAAATATATACAACCCATTAGAGATTAATCTAGGGGATTTTATGTCTGAAATAGTTGATGAAGTAAGTAATTCTATAAAAAACTTGCACAAATTAATATTAATTGATCCCGAAGAATTAAAAAACGCAACTATTTTTATTGATGAAAAATTAGGACGAAATATTTTTATAAACCTACTTAGTAATGCTGTAAAATTTTCTTCTGAAGACAATTATACCATTATTTCAGTTACCAATTTTGGTATTGGAATTCCTAAAGCAGAGCTTTCAGATATATGTAAACCTTCTGCTAGAGAAAAAAACGTAGATTTAATTCAAGGCTCAGGTCTTGGATTATCGATTGTAAAAGATGCCATAGACGTTATTGAAGGAAAAATAATTGTTCAAAGAAATATTGGAAATGGAACTTTCTTTATCGTAAAAATTCCAAAAAAGCCAAACACATATTATGCATAAAATTTTAATAGTTGAAGATACATTACCCATTAGAGAAGAAATTTTTGATATTCTAACAATGGAGGGATACGCCGTTTTTCAGGCTGAAAATGGAGAAATTGGTTTTAAAATGGCTTTAAAAGAAAAGCCAGATCTTATTATTTCTGATATACTAATGCCAGAAATGAACGGTTTTGAAATGTTTGAAAAACTGAATAAAAATAAGAAAACAAAAAGTATTCCATTAATTTTTCTTTCTGCAAAAGGCGAAAAAAGGGATATTAGAATTGGTATGAATCTTGGAGCCGAAGATTATTTAAGGAAACCAGTAAATATTGATGATTTGGTGAGTGTCATCAAAAATAAAATTCAATAATAATTTTGCTTTCGATTAGGTATACTCAAAAAGACAAATTTGAATTAAGATGCATAACAGCCGGCAAAATGGATAAAAACTCGATAGTTCAAGAAATATTCAAAGAAAATTGGAATTTAGATAATTTTGGACCTCTTAAAATACCAAGTAATAAAATTTTTGTTTCAGAAGATTCAAGGATTGTTTGGAAGATTGTGCTATTAATTGTTATGATTGTGACATTCTTAATTAGATATAAAATTTACTTTAGCAACTGAAGAGTTTAAGAATTGTTAAAATATATTCATAAAAGAATTTAATAAACAGGGAATGAAAAAAGAAATACATAAAAAAATAGAAACTCTAGCCGTTATTGCAGGAAGTATTTTAATTACACTTTTTGCTGTAGTATCGTTTTTCATATTGTAATGCTAATCCCACAGAAAATTATTAATGCATACGTCTAAATTTTATAGATAAACGAAATAAGATTTATTTTTAGATTATAAACTAAGAGAATATCCTATTGAACAAGGTGGCATTATAAAATATCTTTGACGTAACAAGTCTGAAATAGTCGAAACTGTAATCATAAAATAACGTTTTATTACTGCAGAGTATAAGAATTGTTAAAATAAACTAATAAGAGAATCTAATAAACAGGGGAATGAAAAATAACAAAAATAACCTAACAGAAACTCTAGCTGCTATTGCAGGAGGTATTTTAATTGCACTTGTTGCTACAGTCGCTTTTTTTATATTATTACCTGCGGTACTTTTTTTCGGCAAAAATATTATTAGTAATGATTATGGCTATAAAATTTGAGATAGCTTATAACGAAAAGAAACAATGAAGAACAACTAAAAGTGTGTGTGATTTTTAGCTCCATGATTAACATTACTTTTATACTTTGTTATATGTCTTTTTTAACTGCACATAACTATCCTACAAAACAAATACTACATTAGTTACAAAAATATTGCTTTTAACAATTTGCATGATTTATTGCTAGTGAAGGCATACTTAATAAAATATTGACGACTTTTCTATTCAGTTTATATTTTGTGAATTCGATTCTGAAAGAAGTAACGAAATGATATATAAGCATGAAACATACTTTCTGTTTTTAATTTCGATAATTTATTGCTCACGTTTAAAACTAATTAATTATAGATGCCAGCATATAGATGATTGGTTATCTAAAAGAATTATTATCTCCAACACTAAACTGCACGTTCGCATTTGATCGAGTACAAACATTAAAATTTGCTAAAAAACATAGTATAACATTATCTTAACCGATTTATGAATGCCACTAATGGACGGGCACGAATTAAGAACGGCAATGAACAAAGTTGAAAACTATTAGTGAAGTTTATATACTATAGGATTAAATAGCCGTTCAATTTCAATAAAGTATTTGAAAACGTTATGGATTGATACCTGGAGAACTCATTAAAAAGCTAGAAGTAGAAAAAATGAATATAAACCTAACGATTCTAGTTATGTGAACAAACTTTATGAGAAAATGTTCTGTGACTCCTTTTTTTTGCAATACAAAAATTGCGAAATTGTACTATGTGCATAAACTCTTCGTTTTAAAAATCTTTTTTTTCTAATTTAAAAAGTATCTTTATATATCAAATTTACAACTATTTTATACGATGGAAAATGAATTTTTAGACAATACATCCCTAATTAGCTATTCTAATAATATTTATGAAAAAACTGACTTTACAGCAATTTCAGAAATTAAATTAACAGAAAACAAAGGAGTTATAAAATGGGTAAACACCTATGGCATTCATTACCAAGAAGCTTATAAAAAAGTTATTTATCAAAATAAATTAGACGATTTTTTAATAAAATTATTGAGTGATGAAGAGCATCCCAACAAGGTAATCTTGTTAGATGACTTATTATTTGTTACCACACGTGTTTTAATAACAGAAAGTCAAAAATCAGATTCTGAACAGATGATTTTTATTGTTTCTTCGGATTTTTTATGGTCTATTCAAGAAAAATCGGGTGATTATTTTAATTGGATTCGGGAGCGTTTAGGGGGAAACAAAGGTATTGTTAGAAAGAAGAAAGCTGATTATTTATTGTTTTTATTGTTAGAATCTATTGTTGATAATTATCAAGACACTTATGAAGAAAATGCAGAACTAAGTGCTGATAAGCTAAACTCTACGCACATCAAACCAACTCCAGAATTTACTTCTTTAGTAGAAAAAAGAAAGCAAGAATTATTCAATTTTAAAAAAGCAACTTTGAGCTTAAGAGATACCATTACTAAATTAGAAAAAATGGAAATTGATGGTTTTGAGGTGAAGTATTTTAGCGAATTAAAAGAACAAACTACCAACTTGATTTCTAATATTGATTTTGAATTACAAGAGTTAGAAAGCAAAATAAATTTAATTTTTAGTATACAAGGTCATCGTTTAAATGAAGTAATGAAAACATTGACTATTTTATCCGTCATTTTTATTCCGTTAACTTTTTTAGCAGGAATTTACGGAATGAACTTTGAGAATATTCCAGAACTTAAATTTAAATACAGCTACTTTATTTTACTAGCAGCTATGGTAATTATTACCCTTATTTCTGTTTGGTATTTTAAAAGAAAGAAGTGGTTTTAGTTGATTAGTTTTGAAAAAAAGAAGAGCCTAATCCTCCAGAAAACCATTCAAAGCCTCCAAACTTTCAGCTGGATTTTCTTCCATAGGCACATGACCAGAATTTTCTAAAATAACTAATTTAGAATTTGTTAGCATACGGTCCATTTGTTTGCCATTATCCAATGGAATCCAAGAATCTTGAGCTCCCCAAATTAATAATGAAGGAGTTTGTATGCTTTTTAGTTTTTCTAAATTTGCTTTTGCCCCTAATTTAAAATCAGTTTTTGCTCTGTCTATAAAGGCTTGTCTGTTACCCACTCTCAAAGCCATTTTGTGATACCGCGTAATTATAGCATCTGTAACCTTACTATTATCTGCATATACTTCTTCCATATTTTTTTTAATAAAAAACTTCGGTGTAACATACAAAAACAAGGAACTTAACACAGGTGTTTTTGCCATCTTAAATACAGCAGGCTGTGGTTTATTTGTTGGTAAACCACTTGCATCAATTAAAATCAATTTTTCTATTTGTTCAGGATGTTCAGCGGCATAGTTCCACGCAATATTACCTCCTAAAGAATTACCTGCCAAATGAAATTTAGCAACATTTATTTTCATCAAAAACTGTTGTAAAAAATACGTGTAATTTTCTATGGAATAATCTGCATTTTTGTTGGGACCTGTAATTCCGAATGCTGGCAAATCCATTCTAATAACTCTATATTTTTTTTTGAGGTCTTTTGTCCAGTCATTCCAAGTATGCAAGGAAGAGGCAGTACCATGCACTAAAACAATCGGAAAACCCTGCCCTTCGTCTCTATAATGTACTTGCATTCCATCAATTTCTATAAATTGAGAAGCTTCGTTTGTGTATTCCTTTTTTAATTCTTCTAAAGAAACATCTGAGTATATAGCGCCCTTTATTAGCATTATGGTTATTACTGCAACTGCATAGAAAATATATCTCTTTTTAAAATTTTTCATAATAAATTACTTCATAATTTTATATAGCATGGGCTTACTGGGTGTAGCATCATTTTCAAAAGGAGCAATCATTAAATTCAATAGATACTCACCATCTTCAACAGTATTTGGAACGTATATAAGCTCTGTAATTGTGGCATCCATTCTTACTTCTCCTGCTGTATTCCAAAAAGCATTATGAGCCAATAATTTTCCTTCATCTTTTTCTTTATCTACAGAAGGGAGATCAATTAACAAGTGTTTAATTCCTTTTTCTCTTAAATAGATAGCCCCTTTTTCAGATAAATACGTTGGATTTGTATTTGAATACTGCATACTCTTTTTATCCTCTAAATTGGGCAATGTACGAATTACGATAGCATCCCGTTTCTTGTTTCGCAAGGCAGTTCTCAATTGTTTTACTCCAATTAGAAAATCTCCATTATGATGCAAAGGAGCTATTGTAACTACCTCAGCAACAAAGAAATAATGTTTTAAGTTTTTATTAATAGAATGCACTTTTTCAGTGATATGCCCTACACATTCTGTATGTGTAACATGTGCATGAGGATTAAAATGAATGGTATTAAAATTAACTACTGCACCATTTGCAACACTTACTTCATAATCATCTATTTTTTCAGGAGCAATTTTTGGATCCTCGATATACCAAGCATTTACATTTTTTTTTGAAGTATCTATAGGTATAGAAATATCTAGAGGTTTTGATACATCGATTTGTATTTTTCTTGAGTTGTATTCAATAATTGCTTTCATTTGTGGTATAAATTGCTTTTTTAAATCAAGTTTATCATAAATAAATCGGATGCAATTCCATCAGATAAAAACTTTCCTTTATGGGTTGTTTTTAAAACTTTATTTTCAATATACAATAATTTTTGTTCAATGTATTTTTTCGATTGCATCTTTAAATATTTCGTGTAATTTTCTCCAAAATCTGTATCAATTTTATTCAAAGAAACTCCCCAAATTGTGCGTAAACCAGTCATAACATATTCATTATATCTATCTGTAACAGAAAGCGTTTCTCTTTGAATCGGCAAATCGTTTTGGGCGATACTTTTAATATATTTTGTGTTATTTTGTACATTCCAACTTCTCCGCTTACCATCAAAAGAATGCGCGGAGGGTCCGATACCCAAATAGCTTTTCCCTAACCAATAAGAAGAATTATTTTTGCTAAAGAAATTTTCTTTTCCAAAATTAGAAGTTTCGTAATGTATAAAATTAGCTTTGGTTAATTCATCAATTAAAATATTGAATTGTGCTTCTGCTTTATCCTCATCTACATTTTTAATAATTCCTTTCTCAATAAAACGTTCTAAAGCTGTTTCAGGCTCTACCGTAAGTGCATAACTAGAAATGTGTGACACTCCGAAACTTAAGGTAATTTTTATATTTTCGCACCATTCTTGATCTGTACAATCTGGAACGCCATAAATTAAATCTACCGAAATATTATCGAAATATCGCGTTGCTATAGACAAAGATTCTCTTGCTTCTTGTGCGTTGTGCGCTCGATTCATCAATTTTAAATCTTTCTCAAAAAAAGATTGAATTCCGATACTTAGTCTGTTGATCGGTGATTTAGAAAGTTCAATGATTTTAACTTCTGATAAATCATCAGGATTTGCTTCTAAAGTAATTTCTGGATGATCGATAACTGCATGATTTTTATAAATAGCATCCAATAACAATTGAATTTCATTTACCGATAAAACACTAGGAGTGCCACCTCCAAAATAAATTGTTTCAATGATTTCATTTTGTATTTCAGCTTTTCTTAATTCGATTTCACGAATTAAAGCAGCAATCATTTCTTCTTTATTTTTTAGAGATGTTGAAAAATGAAAGTTGCAATAAAAACAAGTTTGCTTGCAAAATGGTATGTGAATGTAGATTCCGGCCAATATAATTTTAAGTTTACAGTTTAAGTTTGCAGTTGCTTAACTGCCAATTCACTAGAATTATTAATCTTCTAACTCATGAACTTACTTATTTTAAATATTATTTCTTAACTCGTTTTTCATTTTGTTTCACAAAGCTCGCCCAACCTGTGTAGCTTTTACCTCCAACTACCTTTCCTGAATTATAAAAATGACAAACTGCTGCTGCTAAACCATCCGTGGCATCCAAATTTTTGGGCAGGGTCTGTAAATTTAATAAAGATTTTAACATTAAAGCCACCTGTTCTTTACTAGCATTTCCATTTCCTGTAATTGCCATTTTAATTTTCTTTGGCAAATATTCTGTAATTGGTATTTCTCTGGACAAGCCTGCGGCCATCGCAACTCCTTGCGCTCTGCCTAACTTTAACATAGATTGCACATTTTTTCCAAAAAAAGGTGCTTCAATAGCAATTTCATCTGGATTGTAAGTGTCTATCAGTTCAATTGTGCGTTCAAAAATAAGCTTTAGTTTTAGGTAATGGTCATCATATTTTTGAAGTAGTAATTCATTCATCTGAATAAACTCCATCTTTTTACCCACTATTTTTATCAGTCCAAAACCCATAATGGTCGTTCCTGGATCAATCCCTAAAATAATTTTTTCTACTACCACAACTTCAAATTGATTTTTCTACTATTAAAACAATGCATTCATTATTTCGTCTGCCTTAAACCAAAGAATGACTGCAATAACTAATAGTAAAACAAGCAACAATCCTTTTGTAGGTTTTGCTTCTTTCTGTCTACCAAACTTTCTTTTAAATTCCATATGTATCTCTAATTAATACGAAAAGCAAATTTAGTAATTCTTACAAGACTCAACTAAACTGGCATTTCTAATTGAATACGGCTAACTGGCAACCACTTTTGTTGCCCGTAGCATTTCTCTTTTCCCTGGAGGACCAGGTAAACGTTCTACTATAAAACCAACAGCTTGCATGGCTCTTCTTACACTTCCTTTTGCTGAATAAGTTACTAAAATTCCGTCTTTTTTTAATGCATTATACATTTTTAGAAAAATGTCTTCAGTCCATAATTGTGGTTGAACACGAGCGCCAAATGCATCAAAATAAATTAAGTTAAAAGTATCTTTGTCATCAATATCTTCAAAAAATTGTTTTCTTTTTGTGAGTGAAAATTTATCAGTAATTTGATGTTTTTCATCCCAAGAAACATTATGTATTTTATTAAAAACTGTACGATCTTTTTCAGCATCTAATACAGCTATAAAATTCATTTTTTCAACTTCTTCAGGAGTAACAGGATAGGCTTCTACACCAACATAATTAATTGATCTTTTACTTTCTAAATAGGTAATAAAACAATTTAAACCAGTACCAAAACCTATTTCTAGAATGGAAACTTCATCAGATAAAACTTCTTTTAATCCACTATTAATAAAAACATGATACGTTTCATTAATTGAACCATTTTTAGAATGATATTGTTCATCCCAATCTGGTAAATGGATTGTTGAAGAACCATCTGAAGTAATTAATATTTCTCTTTTCATACGTATGGAGTTAATATTTGTTTTAATTCTTTATATTTTTTTCATTAAAACGCCATTCGCTTCAAAAGAAAATTCAGTTTTAGGAGCTGTAATTTTTGCTATTTCTTCTTTTGTTTTCCCTGCATCTTCTGCATAGTGTTGTAAAGTTTCTACAGACGTTTCTTGCACAAAAGCCTTTCCTTCTATAATAACTTCTCTATCATTAGCATCTAAAGGCATAAAAAAACCATAATCTTTAAAACGCACCATCGTTTCCGTTTTATCATCTAAAGGTAATTTCATCCAACAGCCTTTCTTAGAACAAACCTCTTTTATTTTAGAAGCAAATTTTACGCTAATTGTGTCACCTACTTTCAAATCACGATACTTTGCCAACATTTCATCTGAATTTAATGCTGCGTCTTTTGTTATTTTAGCTCCAAAAGAATCAAACGCTAAAATTTCTTGCACTGCCTCTTGCTTTGTCTCCTTGGCTACTTTTTCATTTTTACAAGCTGTAAAAACCAACAAAGTAACTGCACAAAATTTAATCAAATTTTTCATCTTACACATATTTAATAGAATTACTACAAATGTAAGAAAATTGCGAGTGCTCATGGACAATGGATAAATAAATTATGTACATTTGTTTCTGAAATTAATCAACAAAAAAGAATGAAATCTAATATAGAAATTCAACGTGTAGAAAAATCGAAGATAGACTCTGTAGATTTTGATAATTTACCTTTCGGTAGTGTGTATTCTGATCACATGTTAGAGTGTGATTTTAAGAATGGCGAATGGCAAACTCCGGTAATTAAACCTTACTCGCCAATAACTTTAGATCCTTCTGCCAAAATTTTTCATTACGGACAATCTATTTTTGAAGGGATGAAGGCCTATAAAGATGCTGATGAAAACATGATGCTTTTTAGACCCTTAGAAAATTGTAAGCGTTTAAATAAATCTGCGGAACGTTTGGTTATTCCTTCAATTCCCGAATCTATTTTCATGGAAGGATTAACAAAATTACTAGAGATTGATAGCGATTGGATTCCTAAAAATGAAGGAAGCTCTTTATATATAAGACCTTTTATATTTGCTTCAGGTAATGGTTTTCATGCTTCCCCTGCAGATGCTTATAAATTTATAATTTGTACAGCTCCTTCTGGTGCTTATTTCGCTGGTAAAGTAAAAGTTTTAATTGAAGAAAAATTTGCACGTGCTGCGAATGGTGGTGTTGGTTTTGCAAAAGCTGGAGGTAATTATGCTGCCCAATTTTACCCAACACAATTAGCGATAGAAAAAGGATACAATCAAGTAATTTGGACTGATGATAATACTCACCAATTTATAGAAGAAGCGGGGGCAATGAATATTTTTATCAGAATAAATGATACTTTGATTACGAGCCCAACAAGCGATCGTATTTTAGATGGTATTACCCGTAAAAGTATTTTGCAAATAGCAGAAGACGCTGGTATTAATACAGAAGTTAGAAAAATTTCTGTAGGCGAAGTTGTAGAAGCTGCTAAAAACGGAACGTTAAAGGAGATGTTTGGAACTGGAACTGCTGCAGTAATATCGCCAATAGCTGGTTTTGGATATCAAGAAAAAGATTATGATTTACCAGAATTAGACAATCCTTTTGCTGCGCAACTAAAAAAACGAATAACAGACATACAAACAAATAAGGTAGAAGATCCTTATGGATGGAGAGTTTTTGTGTAGTTTTTAAACAGTATTATAAGAGTCAAAAAACATCAATTTAATAATTGATGTTTTTTTTTGTAGATTTAAGAATTATATACTGTTTCATGAAAAATATATTTTCTGCATTTTTAATTATGTTTATTTTCTCTTGTTCAAAGAAACAACCGTATTTAGAATATCAAAAAAAAGCAATAAATTTAAGGAACAATATTACCGTTTTTAACAATCGTAATGAAACCATTAGCTTTGATTTTGGAATGTGGATGTTTAATGAAAGAAAACTAGAAGTAGATGCTATTGCAAACTGGATAGGCATAAAACAAAAAGGCAAAAGTATTTTAGAACCTATTAACATAATTTGGGTCGATTACAAAGCTAATACTAAGAATGAAGCACGAGAAAATATCACCACCTTTTTAAATGCCAACGATTTTCTTATCAGAAATGGATCGTCTGTTGGTTATTACGGGTTATTTGAAAACAATAATTGGATACCGCAATACAAAGAAACATGGTCAGATAAAGAAGACCCAAAAACAATCAATAATCATGGAAGAATTTTTCCCGCACATAAAATAACAAGTAATTTAAATAACCCTGTTTTCGTGTCTACTGGAGCTTTCAGTATTGAGGACGAACTGCATTATCTTGTTTCTTTTAATGAAGCTTTAAAGAAAATGAAGGAAACTAAAGAATGGAAAGTTTTTAGAAATAGGTTTAAAGCAGCTAATATCATTCAAGAACACAATTACACAACCTTTGATCATGAAGGCATAATAGTCTTTGTCCTAAATTAAGAATAAGGATGATAAAAAAACTAATTTATTTTAGCATTGCATTAAGTTTATTTACTTGCAATGAAAGAACAGAACTCAAACAATACATAACTATTTTAGGAGTTGCGCAAGATGGAGGTTACCCCCATATTGGTTGTCAAAAAATATGTTGTGCTGATTTTTACGATGAAAAAAAAGACAGAAAAAGTGTCGTTTCTTTGGGTTTGATTGATTTAGAGAATCAACAAAAATGGTTGTTTGAAGCTACTCCTGATATGCATACCCAATTAGCGAAGTTGGAACAAAATCATCTTAAAAAATCAGCCATTATTGATGGCGTATTTTTAACACATGCCCATATTGGACATTATACCGGCCTAATGTATTTCGGACGAGAAGCTTATGGTAAAAAAAACATTCCTGTTTTTACAATGCCAAAAATGAAAAATTTTTTAACGAATAACGGTCCATGGAGTCAGTTGGTTTCTATTCAAAATATTGTTCTTAAAAATTTACAGCACGATTCTACCATGGTTTTAAATGAGAAACTAAAAGTAACGCCTTTTATAGTGCCACATAGAGATGAATTTTCTGAAACTGTAGGTTACAAAATTGAAGGTTCAAAAAAAACAGCTTTGTTTATACCCGATATTGATAAATGGAAAACATGGCATAAAAATATTATTGAAGAAGTTAAAAAAGTAGATTATGCTTTTTTAGATGCCACTTTTTTAAATCAGTATGAAGTAAAAAGAGCGATGTCTGAAGTTCCTCATCCATTCGTACAAGAAACTACAACCTTATTTCAACACGAAACTTTAGCTACTAAAAATAAAATTATTTTTATTCATTTTAACCATACAAATCCTGCACTGCAAGAAAATAGCAAAGAACGAAAGCGAATTGAAAAGCTAGGTTTTCGTTTTGCCAACGAAGATGATAATTTTGACTTGTAAATAAGTCTATTTTTAATCACTATCCCACTGAAATATTGAATATATAATGTCCTAATTCATGTAAATGAGGCCATTAAGAATCTACTAAGATTATGAGGTTTACATTATTGATAGAAAATGGAATTGTTTAATTATTTCTAAGACCAAAAACACCTCTCAAAGAGAATTAATAATTGAAATATTTGAACTCAATGAATTTGCGAAGGCATATTCAAAAAACATATGCTAGCATTGATTAAAGAATACATTCAAAAAGACTTAAATCATTAGATATTCCATATTACAAAACAATTACTAAAAAAAGAGGCTGCAAACCGCAACTAGCTAAAAATAAAAAGCTTAGGATTGTAAAAAAAATAAATTAAGAGCCCTAAAAAGGACTCTTAATTTTTAGTTTCTAATGATTGTGGTTTGAATGGTCATCTTCTTTCATTTCAACAGCTTGATTCATTACCATTTCGTGGTCGTATTTGCAACAACCTGGCAAACCTTCGTAAGCTTCTGCATTTCCCAAAACTTTTTCAGTATCATAACCAGACGCCGCAATTGCTTTATGAATTGCCTCTGAATTTGTTTTTGTATCATCAAAAGACACCTCAATTTTCTTTTTATCAACATTCCAAGTTGCCTTCGCAACTCCTTCAACACCATTGGCTGCTTTTTCGATGGTATTTTTACACATTCCGCAGTTTCCTCTCACTCCAAAAGACAGGTCTGTCATAGCTATTTCTTTAGATACTTCGGTAGTTGATGTTACTTCTTTTTGTTTGGTTTCGTTTTTGCAACTTATCAAACTCATCGCTATTATTACAGCTACACTCAAAATTACTTTCTTCATTATTTAAAAATTTAATTAATATTATTCTATCACTTGTTTTACTTCTCCACAGTTTAGCATTACACTCCCAAAATAAGGATTAATTACTTTTTTTTCTTTACTCAGCCAAAATGCACCATTATTATTATCTGCCATAGGACAAAATTGATGATATACCTTTTCATTAATCCCAAATACCTCAATCGCATTCTTTAAGCCTAATGAAAGACTTTTGAAATTATTTCTTTGTCGTTTTATTTTAGCTGTGCTTAAAATTGAAGTTGCTGCTATTTTTATTTCTTTTTCCAATGACATCCAGTGCTTCTGAGCTTCTTTATCTGTTACTAGTTTAATCTCAACTTTTGATAATTTATCTAATAGTCTTTTTGATTCTATAATTACATTATTTGAATCCTCTTTTACGAAAGCATCCTTCAACTTAATATAATCATCAAAAACTGCTTTCAATTGGTTTTGAAAGGCAACTGACACTTTTACGCGTTCACTCCCCTTGGAATACTTCTCAACGTTTTTTGAAGCAGTTTCTTCCATTCCAAGATGTCCCTCATGACCTGTCATCACTCTCTTGCCTTCTTTATTCATCATTGATTTTTTTCCTTGTAATTGCGCTGCTGCATCCACGGTGAACGCACCGTTTGTTACTATTTCGTCGCCATTATTCAAACCTTCTAAAACCTCATAATTATCACCAATTTGATTGCCTAGCGTAATTTCACGCATTTCAAAAACAGGCTGGTCAGGATTTGGTTTTACATACACCACAGAACGTTCACCTGTCCATAAAACCGCAGTTGATGGAATTGCTAATACTTGACCTTTATTTGATGTGATTCCTTTTATTTTTCCCTCTACAAATTGTCCTGGCTTAAATACATCAGATTTATTGTTAAGTACAACTCTTAATTTTATGGTTCTCGTTCTAGTATCTAAAACAGGATCTATAAAATCTACATTTCCTTTAAATTCTTTATTAGCGCTCGTATTGGTAGTTATGGTAATGTCTTGACCTTTTTTAAATAAGTTGATTTGATTTTCATACACATCAAAATTTGCCCAAACGGTACTTAGATTTGCAATTTTAAGTAACGATTGTCCTTGTTCGATATAATCGCCTTGTGCTACTAATTTTTCTGAAACGGTTCCAGAAACGTTTGCATACACAGGGAAGTTTTCTTTTACTTTTCCCGTTTCTTCAATTTTATTTATCTGACTTTCAGACAATTTCCAAAGTTTTAGTTTATTACGCACTGCTTTGTATAATTCAGGTTGCGATTCTTTCAACGATGCTGCTATTATTAATTCCTGCTGCGCTGCATATAATTCTGGGGAATAGATGGTTGCTAGTAGTTGACCTTTCTGCACTTCTTCACCCGTGAAACTTACATTAAGTTGCTCTAGTCGCCCTGAAAAATAACTGACCTGAACGGCATTAGCTTCTTCATTTTCTGCAATCTTTCCAGATAATTTAATAGTGTTATCTTCTATTTTACCATTTCCGACAACAGACGTTTGGATGTTCGCCAATGCCATTGCATTTTCAGTAAGCTTAAATTGGTCTACTCTTAATCCTTCAGAAGTGCTTGTCGCAGGAATTAAGTCCATTCCACAAATAGGACAATTACCAGCTTCTTGTTGCATAATCTGTGGATGCATTGAGCACGTCCACATTTTATTCGTTTCTTGAATTGTATCGTGATTAGATTTTGTTTTATTATTAGATGAACCGCCAAAAAGGAACCAACCTAAAAGTAAGCCAATAGCTAATATTCCAACATAAATTAGTGTCTTTTTCATCTCTTATTTTTTATTTCGTTTAAATAACTTTTTAACTGATGGTGATGATGTAAACCAAAGCAAGAATCCGCTTAATACAGTGATCAGTCCTAAAAGCGAAAAGGCTCTTAATATAATTGTATTAAAGTTATCTCTCCCTTCATAGTCCATTGTATGTGTCATCCATAAAAAATCAAACCAACGCCAAGCTCTATGTCTTACTGTTTGAAATTTTCCATCATTAATAGATACATAAGCCTTAATTGCTTCATCTGTTTTATACGAGATTACATAAGCTGGTAAGAGTTTCTCTCTATACTCATGGTGTTTACCTGTTTCATTAATCTGTTCAATAGACGCTACTACTAATCCACTTTTTAGATTGAGCTTTGCTATATATAAAGCTTCTTCTTTTGTGATTTTAGTTTTTAAACTCCCATCAATCGCATTATATAGCAGCTTTTTGTTAATCCAATAATATGGCAAATTATTAATGTCCCTCAATTCAATAGTTTTAACACCTTTTGAAACATTAAGTTCTGATGGACTAATAAGGTCATTAAATGCCTTAGGTTCATACTCCAAGTTTTTAAATTGGTCTCCATGAATCTCATCAATATCTGTCCAACTAAAGTATAGACCACTAATGGTCCAAAACAAGAATTGAATCCCGAGAAACAGACCCAAATAACGATGTGTTTTTCTAATTTTTAATGCTGTATGCCTATTTACCATAATTAGTTATTAATTTTAAAAGGAAAGCTAATTGTTACCTTTTCCCAGGCTAGAGAAATAGTACCTTCTGTTGCACTAATTTTATTTACTTTATAGTCTAAATGCTCGGTAATTTCTTCAGAAATACTTGGTGTTACTTTAAATCGAATAACATCATCATTCTCATCATAATCATCTTTACCGTGTTGATTCCAATTTTTATTAATCATTATAGTCCAATCGTCTTTCGATGGAATTGTAAAAAATCCATATTTTCCTTTTGGTAGCAGCTCATCATTTATAACTAAATCTTTATTAGTTTCTATCCACGTAGCATTATGTGCACCCGCTTGCCACACATTGTCATAACCAACTAATCCACCAAAAACAATTCTACCTCTAACTCCAGGTGATGAGTAATCTATATGAATATGAGCATCCCCAATCATTGCCATAGCAGATGTATGCGGACTTAATACTTTCTTTTTTGGTGCTTCTTCTTTTTTTAATGGGGTAACATGATTTTCATGTTGCTCTTTATCGGTTTGTTTTGTTTCATTTTTACAACTCAAAACTGATAGTATTACTGCAAGTACTATTATTAAATTCTTCATGATTATATAATTATATTTTAATATTTCGCAATCTTAATGCATTGGCTATTACTGATACTGAACTAAAACTCATGGCTAATGCCGCGATCATTGGCGAGAGTAATAAGCCAAAAATCGGATATAAAACACCTGCGGCAATTGGAACGCCCACCACATTATAAACAAATGCAAAAAATAAGTTCTGTTTTATATTTTTAACCACACCGTGACTTAATTTTTTAGCTTTTACAATCCCTTGTAAATCGCCTTTAACCAATGTTATTGTTGCACTTTCAATGGCTACGTCTGTGCCATTTCCCATAGCGATACCAACGTCGGATTGTGCTAATGCAGGTGCATCATTAATACCATCGCCTGCCATCGCAACAATTTTGCCTTTTTGTTGAAGTATTATTATTTCCTTGAGTTTATCTTCCGGAAGACATTCGGCTTTATAGTGTTTTAGATTTAACTGTTCCGCTAACGCTTTAGCTGTATTCTTATTATCTCCAGTTAACATGATGACTTCAACACCATTATTTTGTAGTTCTTTAATAGCCTTTTGACTTGTTTTTTTGATAGCATCAAAAATAGTAACATAACCTACCGCTTCATTTTCTACTGTTATGTATGATACTGTTTTTCCTTGTTCTTGTTCAGCCTTTACTTCTTTTGCTAGACTTTCAGTTATGACAATAGAGAATTGTTCTAATAGTTTGGCATTTCCTAAAGCCACTTTTTTACCACCAACTGTACCAATAACACCTTTACCTGCTATGGTTTCAAAATCGTTTACTTTACTAATTGATACTTTTTTTGATTTACCATAGTTCACGATTGCTTCGGCTAAAGGATGCTCACTATATTGGTTCAAGGATGTTATGTAATTTACTAACGTAGCTTCTTCCACAGCATTAGTTGCTATTACCTTTTCAACTGATGGCTTTCCTTCTGTAATCGTTCCTGTTTTATCTATAATTAGTATATCCACGGTATTCATTTTCTCTAATACTTCTGCATTTTTAATCAAAACACCAGATTGTGCACCTCTTCCAACACCAACCATTACTGACATTGGTGTCGCTAAACCTAACGCACAAGGACAAGCAATAATTAATACCGCAATTGCATTTATAAATGCATAAACATAAGGTGGTTCTGGACCAAAATTCACCCAAACAGTAAACGTTATTAACGAAACTAATAATACTATAGGAACGAAGTATTTAGAAATTCTATCCGCCAATTTTTGAATAGGGGCCTTTGAACGACTTGCTGTATTTACCATCTGAATGATTTGAAAAAGTAAAGTTTCTGAACCTACTTTTTCAGCTTTCATTATAAACGACTTTGTGCCGTTAATTGTTCCTGAACTGACTTTATCACCAATATTTTTATCTACAGGAATTGGCTCACCAGTAATCATGGACTCATCAATACTACTATACCCCTCTGTAATACTGCCATCAACAGGTATTTTTTCTCCAGGTTTTACACGTAATAAATTACCTTGTTCAATTTTATCAATAGCTATTAGTCTATCGACACCATCTGCAACCAAGGTCGCTGTTGATGGCACTAACTTTAATAATTCTTTTATAGCACCACTGGTTTGACTATGTGCTCTTGCTTCTAATAACTGGCCTAATAACACTAATGTAAGAATGACAGTAGCAGCCTCAAAATACACAAATACGTTACCATCAGATGTTTTAAAATCTTGCGGAAACACCTCAGGAAACAACATGGCAAAAACACTAAATAGCCACGCTATACCAGAACCAATTCCAATAAGCGTAAACATATTTAGATTCACTGTTTTAATAGAAGTCCAGGCACGTTTAAAAAACATCGAAGTGGCATAAAAAACCACTGGAAAAGACAATCCAAATTGAATCCAATTCCATTGCTTTTGATCTAAAATAGCATACAAAGGATTGTTATATATCATTTCGGACATTGCTATTAGAAATATCGGCACAGTAAAGGCGACTGCAATCCCAAACTTTTTTAAAAGCCTTTTATATGTTTTATCTTCTTCGGAAACATCTGCTTCCAAAGCGACTAAATCCATGCCGCAAATGGGACACGAACCTGGTTCATCCTTCATGATTTCTGGGTGCTTTGGGCAAGTGAATTCTGTGCTTTTCGAGGTTAAGCTAATTTCTTCAACCAGATCCATTCCGCATACAAGACAAACGCCTGATTTATTATAGATTTTATCGACTTCGCAATGCATTGGACAATAAAACACCCCTGTACCTTTCCCTATTAGTTGTTCTTTTTTTTCTTCTTTAGAATGTTGATGATCCTCTACTGAATTATGAATACTATATCTATCACCATCATTTTTTAAGGCTTCTTGAAAACTTTCTAATGAAATATGTGATTCCATTTCAATTGTGGCTTCTGCCTTTTCTAAATCAACCCTAGCTTTTGAAACTCCCTCTACTTGTGATAGTGTTTCTTCAACATGACTGCGACAACCCTTACAAGTCATTCCGTGTATATGATAAGTATTTGTCATTATTGCTGAGTTAGATAATTAATAATCGTGGTTTGCACATAATAGGTCTTTACCGCTTCTATTTGATTCATTTGAAACTTCAATTGTAATTCTTGAATATCTAATACATCATTAAAATCAATCGTACCTGTTTCATAGCTTTTAATGAGAATTTCTTCTGCATCTTTCGCCTGATTTAAGTTTTTTGTTTGGGTGGCATGTCGTATTCTTGATGAAACTCTATCGTTAATCGCTTTATTTAAAAGGGTTTCTAACGTATTCGATCGTTCTTGTTTTTGAAATTCAATTTCCTGCTGTTGCAAGTCGTTTTGCTTGCTTTTCGATTTGTATTTTTTGTTAAAAATAGGTATTGATAATGAAACCATTGGCATAATAATGTCTTTACCATTATCTCTAAAATCCATATTAGGACGCTTGTCTACGCTGATATAATCTAATCCAAAACCAACCATTGGACTGCTTTCGTTTTGGTTTAACAATTCAGATTGTTCTATTGATTGATAGAGCTTATCATATTTAAGTAATTCAGGATGTAATGCTAAATTTTCCAAATATATTTCAAAATCTTCTGAAGGAATATTCAATTTATATATCACATTGACTATAATAGCTTTGTCCCGATTTAAGAGTTTATTAAAAGTGGTTTGTTCAGAAAGAAATTGCTGCCTTAAAATAGCTAATGATTGTTGCATTTCATTCTGACGCATTTGTAATCGTAATACATCAACTGCTGAAGCTTTACCAACTTCAACGGAAGTCAACGCCAATGTTTCATAGGTATCCAATAATTTGATGTTTTCTTTTAATACTGCCTGTTTCGCTTTATTTGCATAGAGATTGTAATAGGATTTTGAAACTGAGGCCATTAGTTTCCGCTTAGCAATAACAATATCCTCGTATTTAGCATTTGCCAAAGCACTCACATAATTCTCTCTTGTAGTTATATTGCCAAACCAAGGCAACATTTGTTTAGCTGAAACTTTAAAGCGCTGTGCACCTGTGCGTGTTTCTGGTTCGCTTAAAAAATAACCTATACCAAATTCAGTATTTGGTAACGTATTTACCTCATTTATTTTTTCAGAAGCAATATTGTATTGCAATTCAAACTTTTGAATTTCTGGATTATTTGCTAATGCTTCTTCAATAAAGGTTTCTAATTCTTGTGCATTTCCTAAAAGACCCAAGAAACAAAAACCAAGAGCCAAGACTAATTTTATATTGAACTTGTTATGTTTCATTTTACTGTTCTTTTAAGTTGAAATTCTTGTTTCCAGCTGTACAAAACTGGAACAACAAATAATGTAATTAAAGCGATTAGCATGCCACCAAAACTTGGGATTGCCATAGGAATCATAATATCACTTCCTCGTCCTGTTGATGTTAAAATAGGCAATAAAGCCAGTATCGTTGTTGCTGTAGTCATCAAACACGGACGAATACGTTTTTCTCCTGCCTCAACTATTGATGCTCTAATTTCTTTCTTATTTTCTGGCATATTTCTGGCGAAAGTTTGTTTTAAATAAGTCGCCATAACTACACCATCGTCGGTTGCTATTCCAAATAAGGCTATAAACCCAACCCAAACGGCTACACTTAAATTAATAGGGTGCATTTGAAGTAAATCTCGCATATTTTCCCCCAAGAAATTGAAGTTTAAAAACCAATCTTGACCATAGAGCCAAATCATTATAAAACCACCTGCAAATGCTACCGCGATTCCTGTAAATACCATAAGCGATGTAGTGACAGAACGGAATTGAAAGTATAGAATCAAAAAGATAATGACTAAAGCCAAGGGCACTACAACTGATAACGTTTTTTCTGCTCTTAATTGATTTTCGTAAGTTCCAGTGAACTTGTAGTTGATGCCCTTTGGCACTATTAATTCACCCGAATTAATTTTTTGCTGAATTAAAACCTGTGCATTTTCAACAACAGTCACCTCGGCAAAACCATCTAATTTATCGAATAAAACATAGCCTACTAAAAACGTGTCTTCACTTTTAATAACTTGCGGACCTTGTTCGTATCGAATGGCTGCCAATTCACTTAATGGTACTGAACTACCTTTTGCAACAGGAATATATATTTGCTTTAAATCGGTTGGATTAGCTCGTAATTCTCTCGGATAGCGCACACGAACTCCGTAGCGTTCTCGACCTTCAACGGTTTGGGTTAATACCATACCACCAATAGCAACTTTTAATACATCTTGCACATCCTGTATGCTTATGCCGTAGCGCGCAATTTTGGCCCTATCAATATCTATTAGCAAATAGGGTTTACCAACGATACGGTCTGCAAAAACTGCTTCTTGTTTGACACCTTCAGCTTGTTTAAGTATGTTTTCTAATTGAACTCCAAATGCCTCAATTTGTTTTAAATCTTGCCCTTTTACTTTTATACCCATAGGTGCTCGCATTCCTGTTTGAAGCATCACTAATCTAGTTTCAATGGGCTGCAACTTTGGTGCTGACGTTACACCAGGTAATTTGGTAACTCTTACGATTTCATTCCAAATATCATCTGGCGATTTAATTTCTGGTCGCCAATTCCGATAAAACTCACCATCATTATCTGAAATGAGTTGTTCTTTTGCATTGAAAGATTGCCAAGCTTCGCGTTGTTCCGCTCGCAATGCCATTCCGTTTTTTAATACATATTCGCCATCATCATTAACTTTGTAGCGCTGGCGAACCCCTTCGGCATTCAGCATATATTCAGGTTTATACTGAATAATGTTTTCATACATCGATAATGGTGCTGGGTCTAGAGCAGATTCGGTTCTACCTGCTTTACCAACTACCGTTTTAACTTCTGGAATACTAGCTACGGCCATATCCAATTGCTGTAAAACACGCTTATTTTCTTCAACACCAGAATGTGGCATTGAGGTTGGCATTAATAAATATGAACCTTCATTTAAAGAAGGCATAAATTCTTTACCAGTATTCTTCATGATAAAAAATCCAGCAATAACAATAGCTGTTGGCACTGACAAGAACAACAACTTGTTATCTAAACACCATCTTAAAATACGTGTATAATACCTCTGGAATAAAATAAAAACACTTAATAATCCAAAGCAAATAATACTTACAAAAATGAGATTCCAAAAGATGCTTTTATCTACACCTAAAGGTCTCCAATATTCAGCTAGAAGAAATACAATTGCAGCTACGGTAATGATGATATTGATACCATTCGTCCGCTTTTCATTTAATTTTTCTTGAAGTTTTAATGCGCCTGTAATTCCAAAACCTATCAAAATAACGCCTAACCAAGAACTATAGATAACTCCTAATATTCCCGCCAAAATTAAAGCTGCGTTTATAATGTAATTGAAATTCTTTTTTATACTTTTTCTTCGGAATAAAAAGGCAGCAAAAGGCGGAATTAAAAACAAAGCCACAATAATTGAAGCGGTTAAAGCAAAGGTTTTTGTATACGCTAATGGTCTAAATAATTTTCCTTCTGCACCAATCATCGTAAAGACTGGAATAAAACTAATGATCGTTGTCATTACTGCTGTGACTATGGCACCAGAGACTTCTGCTGTAGCATTATAAACTACCGTATTTATTGGTAGTTTACCATCGTCTTCATCGAGGTGCCTAATAATGTTTTCGGAAAGTATGACGCCTACATCGACCATTGTACCAATGGCAATAGCAATACCAGAAAGCGCTACAATATTAGCATCAACACCAAAAAGCTTCATGGCTATGAACACCATCAAAACAGCAGCGGGCAAAAGACCTGATATTAATATAGAAGCTCGTAGATTAAATACCATAATGATAATCACAAGAATGGTTATTAGAATTTCTAAGGTTAATGCTTCATTTAGTGTTTCTAATGTTTCTTGAATTAATTCTGTTCTGTCATAAAAAGGAACAATCGTGACTTGAGAGGTTCTACCATCTGCTAACACTTTAGAAGGTAATCCTGCGCTTAACTCATTGATTTTTTCTTTTACATTATTAATGACTTCCATTGGATTAGCTCCATATCTAGCTACTACAACGGCGCCAACAACTTCAGCACCTTCTTTGTCTAATAAGCCTCTGCGTGCTGCAGGACCTAACGATACTTTACCTATATCTTTAATTCGTAGGGATGTATAATCTTCAGAAGAAACCACTGCGTTTTCTATATCCTCAATAGATTTTACATAGCCCAACCCGCGCACTAAATATTCTGCTTGGTTAATTTCTAAAGTTTGTGCACCAATGTCTTTATTACTTTCCTTGACTGCTTTTACAACTTCACTTAAATCAATATTGTATTGTTGCATCAACTCCGGATCTACGTCTACTTGATATTCCTTTACGTAACCGCCAATAGAGGCTACTTCAGAAACTCCGCTTGCAGATGACAATGCATATTTTACATAGTAATCCTGTATGCTTCTTAACTCTTGTAAGTCCCAACCACCTGTAACGTTTCCGTTTTCATCACGCCCTTCAAGTGTATACCAAAAAATCTGTCCTAGTCCTGTGGCGTCTGGACCCAAAGCAGGATTAACATTCTCGGGTAATAATCCGCTTGGTAATGAATTCAGTTTTTCGAGGATGCGACTACGACTCCAATAAAACTCCTTATCTTCTTCAAAAATGATATAAATACTTGAAAACCCAAACATAGAAGAACTACGAATCGTTTTTACACCAGGAATACCGAGTAAAGAAGTCGTTAGAGGATAGGTAATTTGGTCTTCTATATCTTGTGGTGAACGACCATCCCATTTTGTGAAGATAATTTGTTGGTTTTCACCAATATCTGGAATAGCATCTACGGCTACAGGATTGCTTGGTAAAAACCCTGTATCCCAATTGAAAGGGGCATTAATAGTTCCCCATCCCACAAAAAGGACGAGTAGCAGCACCGCTACCAATTTATTTTCTATTAAAAATTTGATGCTTTTATTTAGCATTAGCTTTGATTATTAAACAGTTACACATTCGTGTTAGAAAAATACCGAACACAACAATTAACCCTTATAACATGCAAGTTATAGGATGATATAATCTATTGTTTAAAAATCAAATTAAATAGGTCTCGTCTAGCTTGTATAGGGGCCTTATGACGAGTGGTGGTTTGTATACTTCATAAGGCGATATATTCCTATCGAAACCTGAGAAAAGGTTATGGTAAGTATACACGAATGATGCAATAAATATCTGGTGTTCTAAAGAAATGACATCAATTTGAAATTGTAATTTATCTTGCCCTTCAATAACTAATTGTTCATTTTTACAACAGTTCTTTTTTGCAAAGACACAGGCTTCAGTAGAAGGCTTTTGCATTTCCATACCACATCCTTTTGCTTTTTGAAACATAGCAGTTTCTACCAAAGTATCGCCACAATAATGCATATTAATCGTAAATGACATTGTAGAAAATAACACTACAAAAGCCATTAAAATTGACATTATTTTACGGAAGACTTGTCTCATACTAAAAACAAAGTTACAAAATTTTAATAAACGAAATTTTGGTTTAACAGAATTTTAAACCTAAAAAAGGCTATTCTTCACTTTACAACTATTTTATGCAATCTAAATCTGTGTTTTTTTACTCTAGTGGTATTTCTAGCGTGCATTTTTTAATGATTAAAAAAAAATCTTATCTCTCCTTTAAAATTTTAGTTTTTACTTTCGACCTGAACGTCAAAAACTATAACCGCCACTTTATACCGCAACCCATGCTTGGTTTTTGATTTTCTATAACAGCTCTATTTTCTATTAAATTATTTAAAGAATCTCGTAAATCATTTCCCGTAACAGGTTTTCCGTTTCCAGGTCTTGAATTGTCTATTTGACCGTGATAAACGGCTTTTAAATCTTCATCAAACACATAGATATCTGGAGTACAAGCAGCAGCATACTTTTTTGCTACTTCCTGAGTTTCATCATACAAATAAGGAAAAGGATAGTTTACATCTTTAGCCAGTTGCTTCATTAGACCTGGAGCATCTTCCGGATAATTTTCAATATCATTAGAACTTATTGCAATAAAATTAACACCCTTTTCTTGGTACTCATTTGCCATTTTCACCAATTCATCATTTACATGAATTACAAACGGACAATGATTACAAATAAACATAATAACAGTTCCTTTTTCGCCTTTTGCCTCGCTCAAAGAAAGCGCTGTGTTATCAACTGTATTCAACAAAAGAAAGTCTGGCGCTTTTCTTCCTAAAGGAAACTCATTTGATGCTGTTAATGCCATAATTTATTTTAAACTTTTAGGAACCTCGTTAATAAAATTAATTTAAATTTTTAGTCTTGTGCCAATGCATTTGCACAAATATAACCACCCGTCCAAGCATTTTGAAAATTAAAACCACCAGTAACTGCGTCAATATTTAACACTTCACCCACAAAAAAGAGGTTTGCATGTTTCTTGCTTTCAAAACGTTTAAAATTAATTTCTTTTAAATCAATTCCGCCAGCAGTTACAAATTCATCTTTAAAAGTAGTTCTTCCATTTGCATTAAAGACACCTTTTGTAAGTTGATTTGCTAAATTTTCTAATTGAGAATTATTTAAATCTGCCCAGTTTTGAATTGGTTTAATGCCAGATGCGACTACAAAACGTTCCCACAATCTTTTAGAAACTTCTGCAAATGGCGACTTTAAAATTACGGTTTTACGAGGTTCTTTCTTTTTTAAATTTAGAAGAACATTCAATACTTTATCCTTTGGTCTAGATAACCAGTTTACTTCTACATTGTATTGATAATTTTTATCTGCTAAAATTCTTGCCCCAAAAGCTGAAAGTTTTAAAACTGCGGGACCACTCATTCCCCAATGGGTAATTAATAAAGGACCTGAAGCTTCTAATTTTGTGTTTACAATTTTTACGGTTGCATTCGGAACGGCAGTACCTAGTAGATCTAACAATCTCTTATCGTTAATATTAAACGTAAATAAAGAAGGTACCGGTGGTATAATCCCATGATCTAAGCTTTCACACAACTCCCATACTTTTTTAGAACTTCCTGCTGCAATTACTAATTTATCAGCTTCAAAAATTTGTTCTTTCGTATTAACAATCCATTTGCTTTCTTGCGGAGACACAGAATTCACTCCATGATTTGTTAACACTTTAATCTTTAATTTATCAACAGCTTTTTGAAAACAATCTATAATTGCTTGACTGGTATTTGCTTCTGGAAAAACACGACTATCATCTTCAATTTTTAAAGGCACTCCTCTATCATCAAACCACTCAAAAGTATCTCCCGTCATAAATTGATGAAAAGGACCAAGTAATTCTTTTTCTCCTCTTGGATAAAATTTCACTAATTCTTTTGGCTCAAAACACGCATGGGTTACATTACATCTTCCGCCTCCAGAAATTTTTACTTTTTGTAAAACATCTTTCCCTTTTTCTAGGATAGTAATATCTAATTCGGGATTATTTTCTTTTGCATTTATTGCTGTAAAATATCCTGCTGCTCCACCTCCAATAATTATTACTTTACTCATAAAATCATTTCTGAATATGTAAGAATTGTTTCAAATCCTTTATTTTTAAAATAAGCGGGTGTCGCTGAATTCCCTGTTGCTAAAACAAAATCTCCTCCCCATGCTCCTAAACTTTTTATTTCTCCAAAATAATCCGAAAATAATTTTTCTTTTACAGGTTTTACCTTGATAATTGAACTGATAATTCTTTCATGCTCTATAATTAACCTATCAAAATCTTCTATTGATTCTGCCTTTAAAAACGCATCAGAAATAGCTGAAATCATTTTAATTTCTTTTTCAATATCCTGATTACTTTCCCTAAACTTCGCAATTCCTTCTTTAGAATCTTGCTTTTCATTTAGATGCACAAAAAACAAATTTTCTTTAAAAATTGGATTAAACGATACTTGTTCAACCATTGGTTTTTCATCCTTTATTTCATAAAAAATTGACATATCATTTTGAGCACAAGCAATATCGTAACCACTTCCTTTAAAGGAATTCCAAAGTAATTTAAAAGCATCTACTTTTGCCCAAGAGGCAATCGAATTTATTAACGTTGACGAACTTCCTAAGCCCCAATTTCTGGGAAAAGTCAGTCTGGTTTTTACAACAAATCCACTTTCAGAATTCAAAAATTCAGGATTTAAGATTCTGGCTTCTTTTAATATTTCTAAAAGTGTTTCTGCTATAAAACCTGCATTTCCCTCTGTATCAGAATTAAATGTGCAACTTACTAAACGTAACTTCTGCAAATCAAAAATAGCTTCAAACCAACATTCTCCTGTGTGTGTAAAACTTCCCCAAATTAGCTGTGTTTCTTTAATTTTTTCAACACTTAAATCTTGACCAAATTTAGTAGGGACAGCCAACGATTTTGCACCGTCTAAAACGAGGTATTCTCCTGTTAACAAAAGCTTCCCATTGGAATAAAAGTTTTTCATTTTCTTATTTTGAAATTTAGTTTACACCAAATTAAATTGTTTAAAATGATGTGTAAAATGTTTTACTTGAAACTTCTTCCAATACTCAAAATCTAACTCACCAAAAAACGGGTGAACTACTGTTCTATTTTTATCTTCCATAAAAACGGTGGTAAATATTTCTATCTGCTTTATTAAATCATTAATTGATTCCTTAATAGAACTAAATTTTAATTTATCAGGCTCTTCTGCTAAAAAAGAAGCTTTAAAACCTATTTGCAATTCGTTTTTTGTCTCTAAAAATGGTTTTCTACGAGCGGCCTTTGTATCTGAGACAAAAACATCCACGTTCCAATTTCCGTTTGCAATCTGAGTTACATCACTTAAATGTTCTATCATTTGTTGGGCATTCATACTCCCAAAAATAGGTTTGGTATTTTTATTTAACTTTGATAATTGAGCTCTTACAAAATCTTCATCTAAAAAATTAACCCAATTAATTTGAGGTTTTCTTAAGGCATTTATTTTTTCGACCACAGCAGAATGCGTAACTGTTCTTTTATCAAAATAAGCCGTAACAATTTCTTTTTCTTCTTCATTTGCTTCAAACTGATTTAAAATATTTTGCAAATGCATTTTCATGTGTCCATGCTGAATTCCCTTTGTTGTTAAAGCTCTTAAAGCTGCAAAATTCTGAGCTAAACCAGCTGAAGCCATAATTTGCATCAAGGTTCTTGCAGATGGTTTTTGTAACATTTCTAAAGATAATTTTGCCATTGGATGCAATGCCGTTAAACCACCAACAGTTCCTATAGCTAATGGGATTTCTATCCAAAATTTAAAAATATCATTTTTAATTTCACAATGAGACAAACTAGTATATTCTCCAGATCTTGAAGCATATGCATGAGCACCTGCTTCTATCGCCCTAAAATCATTACCTGTAGCTAACACAACAGCATCAATTCCATTCATAATTCCTTTATTATGTGTAACTGCCCGATAAGGTTCTATTTCTGCAATTTTAACTGCTTGATAAAATTTTTCTGCAAACTTCTGAGGATTATTGCCCCCTAAATCATCAATCTTACAACTTACCTCTGCTCTTACTAAACATTTTGGAATATAATTTGAAAGGATACTCATTACAATTTCTATGTCCTCTTTTTCAAATTTTGTTGCAATAGCTTCTAAACAAGAATTTATAAAATTTGCTCCCATTGAATCTTTAGTCTCAAAGGTTACGTGCAATTGATAATAATTCGATAATTTATTTGTTTTGTCAACTAATTGGATATCTAAAATTCCACCTCCACGCTTTTCCATATTTTTGGTAATGGAAGCTGTTGAGGCAAATAGTTCTGTTTTATTTTGATTGAAGTAATTTTCTAAATCACTTTTATCACCAGAAAACATAAAGTGTACTTGACCAATTTTTTCAGTACCAATAACTATCGTTTTAAAACCTCCTCTTGTACTCCAAAATTTTGCAACTAACGAAGCAGCTGCTACCACTGAACTTTCTTCTACAACCATAGGAATCGCATATTCCTTATCGTTAATTATAAAATTGGGGGCAACCCCATAAGGCATATAAAAATTAGAAATTGTATTTTCTATGAAATCATCATGAAGTTGCTGTAAATCCTTGTCACTATTCCAATATTGGGTAATAATTTTTACTGTTTCAGCTTCATTCTGAAAGTAATTTTCGGTTAACCAATTTATTTTTTCTTCCTTACTAAACTTAGAAAATCCTGAAATAAGTTTGCTCATTTATGTATCTGTAAACTATCAACAACAAATATAATTTAAACCAATCAAAAAATATGAATTAATCAAGATTTCTACTTTTTACAACTATTTTTTGCAGATTTTTACGTAAACTTGGCAAACATTTATGAAATCTAACGTTTTAAATGAAAAAAATACTCTTTTTAACAGTCATCACACTTTTAATAGGTTGTAATAAAACTCCAGAAAAATCTTCAAATTTAACATTAGGATCTAAAGAAATTACACTCGAAGAAATTTGGAATGACACGTTTTCACCGGTAAGAATGAATGCGTTAAACTCTATGAATGGCAATTTTTATTCTTTATTAAATACGGATAAGGAAACAAACGAAACAACTGTAGATAAATACAGCTATAAAACTTTAGAAAAAGTTGAAACGATTGTAAGTAGTAATGATTTAAAAGACTTAGAGAGTTTTTCTTCTTACAGTTTTAACAATGATGAAACTAAAATTATTTTAGGTACTGACTTTCAAAAAATCTTTAGACGTTCTTTTAAAGGAACATTTTATGCTTATGATATTGGATCAAAAAAACTCACATTAATAGGGAAAAATATTCAAGAACCTATTTTTTCTCCTGACAATCAAAAAGTTGCCTTTGCGAAGAAGAATAATATTTTTATAAAAAATATTAAAAGAAATACCATCAGTAAAGTGACAAAAGATGGTGAAATAAATAGTATTATCAACGGAATTACTGATTGGGTTTATGAAGAAGAATTTGGTTTTGTAAGAGCTTTTGAATGGAGTAATGACAGCAAAAATTTAGCTTATTTACGCTTTGATGAAACAAATGTTCCTACCTTTTCTATGGATTTGGTTGGCACCGGAAACTATCCTAAGCAGCAAGTTTTTAAATACCCAAAAGCTGGGGAGAAAAATGCAAATGTAACGTTGCACATGTATACAGTTTCTTCAAATAACACCAAGCAAGTAGCATTGGGTGATTATGAATATATTCCAAGAATTAAATGGTCTAATGATGCTAATATTTTAGTTGCAACTACTTTAAATCGTCATCAAAATAATTTAAAATTACACAAAGTAAACGCTTCAAAAGCTAACGCCACTTTGTTGTTCAATGAAACTGACAAAGCATATATCGATGTCACAAATAATCTTACTTTTTTAAATGACAATAGCTTTATTTGGACAAGTGAAAAAGACGGATTTAATCATATTTATCATTATAATTTTAAAGGAAAACTTATCAATCAAGTTACAAAAGGAAACTGGGAGGTAACACAGTATTATGGCTTTAACGAAAATAAAAATACTATCTACTATCAATCTGTAGAAAATGGATCTACAAATAGAGGTGTCTATGCTATTGGCATAGATGGCAAAAAGAAAAAGTTATTGAGCAATAAAGATGGTCAAAATACTGCTGCTTTTAGCAAAAACTTAAACTACTTTATCAATACGTTTTCATCTGCAGAAATTCCACCAATCTATGCTTTATTTTCTGGTGAAGGAGAAATGTTAAAAGTAATAAAGGACAATACTCAATTAAAAGAAGATTTATCAGCCTATAAAATGAGTCCTAAAGAGTTTTCAACGATTAACATTAATGGAAACGATTTGAATATGTGGATGTTGAAACCTGCAAATTTTGATGAAAATAAAAAATATCCAATGTTGATGTTTCAATACTCGGGTCCAGGATCACAACAAGTGGCAAACAAATGGAATGCAAGCAATGATTACTGGCACAATATGTTAGCACAAACAGGCATGATTATAGTTTGTGTAGACGGACGTGGAACTGGTTTTAAAGGCGCTGAATTTAAGAAATCTACGTATTTAAATTTAGTAAAATATGAAACAGAAGATCAAATTGCTGCAGCCAAAAAATTAGCAGAACATTCTTACATTGATCAAAATAATATTGGTATTTGGGGCTGGAGTTTTGGCGGCCATATGAGCACCAATGCACTTTTAAAAGGAAATGATATTTTTACAACCGCGATTGCTGTTGCACCTGTAACTTCTTGGCGCTTTTATGATACCGTTTATACAGAACGATTTTTAAGAACTCCTCAAGAAAACCCGGCAGGATATGATGAAAATTCGCCCGTTAATTATGCCGAAAAATTAAAAGGAAATTACTTATTAGTGCATGGAACTGGAGACGACAATGTACATGTACAGAATTCCTACAGAATGATAAATTCTCTTATTGAAGCCAACAAACAATTTGAAATGTTCATGGTTCCAGACAGAACACATGGAATATATAAAGGAAAAAATACACGCTTAAATTTGTATACTAAAATGACAAATTTTATACAAAAAAAATTAAATAAAAAGTAAACTAAATTAATAGAACTAAAAGGATAAACTTATGTCAGATACTACTATGAAATTACCACATCAAAAAGAGCTATTTGGGCATCCATCAGGCTTATATGTTTTATTTTTTACAGAAATGTGGGAACGCTTTTCTTATTATGGAATGCGAGCAATATTAGTGTTATACTTGGTAGCAAAAACTCAAGGTGAAAACTCAGGGCTAGGCTGGACCAATGGTGAAGCCTTATCTTTATATGGAACGTACACTATGTTAGTATATGTTGCTTCTATTCCTGGTGGCTGGATCGCAGATAAATTTCTTGGACAAAAGAAATCTGTACTCTATGGTGGAATACTTTTAGTTGCTGGACATAGTGTTTTGGCTATTGAAGAAATGTGGGCGTTTTATTCAGGATTAGGCCTAATTATTGCTGGTGTAGGCTTGTTAAAGCCAAATATTTCTACGATGGTTGGTGGGTTATACAAGCAAGGAGATATTAGAAGAGACAAAGGTTTTACAATTTTTTATATCGGAATTAATGTAGGTGCATTTCTATCCAGTTTAATCGTTGGTACCGTAGGAGAAGTTTATGGGTGGCATTATGGGTTTGGACTAGCCGGAATAGGAATGGCAGCAGGTTTAATTCAATATCTTTTTGGACAAAAATACTTAAAAAGCGTTGGTAACTTTCTTGGAGCCTCAGAGAATAGAGCTGATAAAGACCTAATGAACAAACCTTTAACTAAAATAGAAAAAGATAGAGTAGTTGTTTTATTACTTTCTTTTCTATTGGTTATTATATTTTGGGGAGCATTTGAACAAGCTGGAGGTTTGATGAACCTTTATGCATCAGATAAAACGGATAGAGTTTTATCTTTTTCTCTACCTTTTATAGGGAATGAAGTACCAGCATCTTGGTTTCAGTCCTTAAACGCGATGTTTATTATATTTTTAGGAACTACAGTAGCAGGATATTGGGCAAATAGAAAGTTAAAGGGGAAAATTTCTACATCCTTATTTAAAATGATACTAGGTCTAATTATCATGGGAACAGGATTCTTTTTTATGACGGCTGCTGCGGCACAATATGAAACCAATGGAGCTTCCGCGATGTATTGGTTAGTTTTAGCGTATTTGTTCCACACAGTTGGTGAGCTCTGTATTTCTCCAGTTGCTTTATCTTACATTACAAAACTAGCTCCTATAAAATACGCCTCTTTGATGATGGGTGTTTATTTTGCAATGACAGGCTTTGGTAATAAGCTAGCAGGATGGTTAGGTGAAGCTTCTGAGAATTTAGGTGAATTTGTGATTTTCACAGGAATTGCTATTTTGTGTGTTATTTTTGGTTTTGTGGTAATGTTATTCCGTAAGAGATTGGAGAAATTGACGCACGGTGCTGAAGACAATGAGCATATAATTCATGACGAAACAGAAGGTTTCGAGTTGGCAGACAACTAAAATAAAAAACAATAAAACCCTCAAAAATTAAAATTTATGAGGGTTTTTACTTTTTCAAAAAATTATTATGAGCACAACAGTTACTTCAAAAGAATTTAGTTTATTAAATCATAAACCTGCACTTTTTGTTTTGTTTTTCACAGAAATGTGGGAACGTTTTTCTTATTACGGAATGCGTGCCATTTTTGTATTATTCTTAACAGCTTCATTCTCTGATGGTGGCTGGGAATGGACCAGAGAAAGAGCCATTGGTCTTCTAACTATTTATACTAGCTCTGTTTATTTAACACCGTTAATAGGGGGTATAATTGCTGATAAATTCTTAGGGTATCAAAAAGCTGTGGCTCTAGGTGCTTTGGCAATGACATTTGGGCATCTTGCTATGTCTTTAGAAACAGAAATTACTTTATATATTGGTATAAGTCTACTAATTATAGGAAATGGATTGTTTAAACCGAATGTTACTTCTATCGTTAGTGGTTTGTATGATAAATATCCTGAACGTAAGGACGGCGCTTTTACTATTTTCTATATGGGTGTAAATGCTGGTGGATTCCTAGGTGTTCTCTTATGTGGATTTTTAGCAAGCAACCTAAGTTATTCTTGGGGCTTTGGTTTGGCTGGTATTTTTATGTTTTTAGGAACTTTACAATTTTGGTTTGGTAGAGAAATCTTTGAAAGTATTGGAGTAACTCCTTCCAAAAAAGTCGATATTTCTAATGCAACTACTGATGCTGAAATCACTGAAGAACAAGTTCCCGAAAATATTCAAAGAGATAGATATATTGTGGTTGCTATTTTGGCTTTCTTTACAGTTTTCTTTTGGGCTGCTTTTGAACAAGCAAGTGGTTCTATGAATATTTTTGCAAGAGATTATACTCAAAGGGCATTAACCGGAAACTCAGCGCTAATATTTAAAATTGTAGATGTATTAGTTTCCACAGTTCCATTGCTTATTATTTCTTGGGTTTTATTAAAGTTATTTGGACAAACATTTAAAAAAATATCTTTATCAAACATTGTATTAGGAATTAGTTTTTTAAGTATTTGGGGTATTGTAATTTGGAAACTTAATGTAATTATTCCTCAAGAAAACACAGAAATTGAAGCTTCTTGGTTTTTAATTTTAAACTCGTTATTTATCATCTTTTTAGCGCCATTATTTTCTAAATGGTGGGAAAGTAAATTCAATCCTTCTGCAGCTGTCAAGTTCGGAATTGGAATGATTCTTTTAGGAGTTGGTTTTGGAGCTTTAGCTTATGGATCTAGTGGTATTGAACAAGGAGCTAAAACAGCTTCTGTAAGTTTAATATGGTTAGTTTTGGCATATTTATTGCACACAATGGGAGAATTGTGTGTGTCGCCAGTTGGGTTATCTTATGTATCAAAATTAGTTCCAGCGAAAAAGATAGGGATGATGTTTGGTATTTGGTATTTAGTTAACTTTTTAGGAAACCTAATCGCTGGTTTAGTAGGAAGTTCTATCGATACAATAGTTGCTAAATATTCGATGTCTCATTTCTTTTTAATATTCACTGTTATTCCTGGAGTAGTCGGTTTAATCTTTTTAGTATTAAATCCACTAATCAAAAAACTAATGCATGGAATTCGATAATTTATATATTTGGCATATCAATTGCAATCAATAAAATATGAAAAAAATTATTTTTACGCTATCAATCATCGCTTTTACTATTCATCTAAAGGCACAAGAAATCAATTGGATTTCTTTAAACAAAGCTTTAGAGCTTCAGAGAAAGCAACCTAAAAAAATAATGATGGATGTTTACACCAATTGGTGCGGCCCTTGTAAGCTATTGGACAAAAAAACTTTCCAGAACGAAGATGTTGTCGCTTTTGTAAATAAAAATTATTACGCCGTTAAATTTAATGGTGAAGGAAATGATAGCATACATTATAAAGGAAACGCTTATAGCAATCCTAATTATGATAAAACAAAAGCAAACAAAAGAAATAGCTCACACGGATTTGCAAATTATATTGGAATAAGTGCGTATCCTACAATTGCTTTTTTAAATGAAGAAGGTGACTTTATAATTCCTTTAAAAGGTTTTTATGGACCACAACAATTAGAGTTCTATCTTAAAATGTTTTTAAACGATGAGCATAAAGAATTAAAAAGTCAAGAAAAATTTGACGCTTACTACAAGACTTTTAAACCAGTATTTAAAACAGATTAATCTCTGTTTATTCGTAAAACATAAGCTCCATTTTTACCTGTATAGTAAAATGGAGTTTTTTGTTTATTACAAATAATCTCCCATCTATTTACATCACTTTTATAATTGCTACCATCAGCAATAATTAGTTTCGGTTGCATCGTTTTTATCAACCTTTCCATATTTATTTTAGGTGAATACTGCAATACTACACTAAGGTTCTTCAAATTATTAAGTTGATAAACGCCCAAACTATCTACCAATAAAATATGTTGTTTCTCAAACTGAAAAATAGAAGAATTATAAGCTTTAAAGCACTGCTGTACATTTTCTCCAATTCTATAGGAAGCCATTAAATTAGACTTTTCAATTTCTAAACTATCTAAATTATGATCTACTAAAAGCTTCTCACCTGCCCTAATTCCTAACACAGAACTTCTGCTTTTTTGAAAAATTATAAATTCAGATTTTACTTTCTTTTGATGCCTTTCAAATACAAAAACAGTTTGGACTATAAGTATTGAAATCAAAAAGTAGATCATTTTTTTAGGTGATTTATCAATCAGAAAACGGATAAGAAAAATGATAAAAAGATAGGAAGCTATCATCACCAAAAATGAAAATGAAATATCTTTCAATAAAAATTGTTCTTGATGAGAAACCCAACTTACAAAATTGTTCATTTGAGTAATTACAAATCCGTAAATAGCTGCTAAAGGCTGTGGTAAAAAACCAAATAATGCAAGAGAAATAATTACAATTCCACCAATTAAAATACCTCCTAAAAAAGGAATTATGATTAAATTAGACAACCAAAACAAACTTGGAAATTGATGAAAATAGTACAAACTCAATGGTAAAATTCCGGCTTGAGCGGCAAAAGAAACTGTTAGTAATTGCCAAATTTTATCAACTATCTTAAATTTTGGTTGGTAAATTTTATACAGTTTTGGTTGTACCCAAATAATACCGAAAACAGCCAAATAACTTAATTGAAAACCTACATCAAACAAAAACATAGGTTTTAAAACCAACAAGAAAAACATGGATGAAATTAACGAAAATTCAACTACATTCTTCCGTTGAAAAGACAACCCGATTGCTAAAAAAGTAAACATAGTAACTGCTCTCACAACGGATGCCGAAAGCCCCGCAACAAAGGCGAACATCCAGAGAAATAAAACCACTAAAAGTGTCTTGAATTGTTTTCCTCTTTTTAGTCTTTCTAAAGGCTTAAAAAACCACGTTAAAATGAGTAAAATAATACCCACATGCAAACCAGAAACTGCCAAAATATGAATGGTTCCCGCTCTTGAATAATCGATAATTAATTGTTTAGAAATTTCTTTTCTTTCCCCTAACAACAGCGCATTTATTACCGCTAATTCATCTGATTTAAATTGATAATTATTCAGTGACTCTCGAACATGGTTTCTGAATTTTGCTGAAAGACCTTGTATAGAAAAACCGTGTGAACCGATTCTTTTAAACTCCTTGTTTTCTAAAAATAACTGTTGATGAATTCCTTGTTTTGCTAAATAGTCTTTGTAGTTAAATTGATGTGGATTTAATGGTGGACTTACTTTTTGAAAGACTGACTTCACATAAAGCAAATCATCAACTTCTAGCAGTTCTCTTAAACTATCTTCTTGTATATTTAACAGTACCTTACCTCTAGTTTTTATGCTATCAATCTGTACGACTTCTACTTCATATTTATCATTAAAAAGACCAGATTTTAATACTTTATCAACTCTTAAAACTATAGTAGAATTCTTTTCTGCATAATTTTGATAGTAGTCTTTATAATTTACATCATTATTAAAATAAACCGCAGAGACTCCTATCAAATAGAACAAAAGAAAAGATAAAGTAGTACTTATTTTCTTGTGATTTAAAATCACCAAAAACATCAAAAGAATAGCAATTAAAATAACTATTTTTAGAAATCCAACTTTCCAAAATTGATCGTAAAATTGCGAATAAATTCCTAAAGATAGGAGTACCACAAAGTGGAAGGGTAAATAATTAAGTAACCTTTTCATAGCGAAATAAAGTTACAAAATTATTATTAGAAAAAACTAAAGCACTTTTATTGCTTTTACAAAAGCTTTTTTCCAGTATTTTTCTAATAATGAAGAAATAATGACACCTCTAGAACTAGTAGCATGAATAAAGCGAATTTGGTCTTTTTTCTTAGAAATTATTAAACCAACATGGTTAATACTTCTTCTGCTGTTACTAGTTTTAAAAAACAACAAATCGCCTTTTTGGGTTTTACTTAAAGAAATTTTACGGCCTCTTTTTGCCATATCTCTCGAAATTCTTGGCAACTGAAAATTCTCATCTCCAAAAGCCACATAAATTACCCCAGAACAATCCATTCCTCTCTTGGTGGTGCCTCCAAATTTATATTTTACACCTTTAAATTTCAGCGCATTTCTAACAATTTTATCTGCTTTTGAAGCATTCTTTTTATTGTTTGTTCCTGCTATTTTAGATGATGAACAAGAGCTTAAAATAACAGCAAAAATAATTGACAAAAACAGCGCTTTTTTCATTGATAAATTATGCTTTTAAATTTTTAATAATCAATTTTGCTGTTTTTTCTGAAGCGCCCTTTCCTCCTAGTTTTTCCTCTAATTCAAAATATGATAAGAATAATTTTTCACGATGCTCTTTGTCTAAAATTTTAGAAAGCTCCCTTTTTAGATTTTCCTTTGTAAAATCATTTTGGATTAACTCCGTCACTAATTCTCTATCCATGATTAAATTAACCAAAGAAATAAACTTTAATGTGATAATTCTTTTTGCAATTTGATATGAAATATTTCCTCCCTTGTAACAAACTACTTGAGGCACTTTAAACAAAGCAGTTTCTAGAGTTGCAGTGCCAGAAGCTACTATTGCCGCGTTAGCAATACTTAATAAATCGTATGTTTTATTGTTGATAAAACTCACTTTCCTATCACCAATTATTTGCTGATAAAAAGAAAAATCTTGACTTGGAGCACCCGCAATTACAAATTCATATTCAGAAAAATCAGTAACTAAAGATAACATTACGGACAACATTTTTGTAATTTCTTGCTTTCTACTCCCTGGCAATAAAGCAATAATTCGCTTATCTCCTAGATTATGTGCTGTTCTAAATTGATGTGCATCAACTTGCTTTCTATCAGCAATTGCATCAATTAAAGGATGCCCAACAAAAGCCACCTCATACTCGTGTTTTTTATAAAACGCTTGCTCAAAAGGAAGAATCACAAACATTTTATCAACATCTCTTTTAATGTCTTTAATTCTGCCTGCTCTGCTTGCCCATACTTGAGGTGAAATATAATAATTGGTTTTAAAACCATGCCTTTTTGCCCATTTAGCCACCCTTAAATTAAAGCCAGAATTGTCGATGAAAATAATTACATCTGGCTGGTATTGAGCAATATCTCCTTTACAAAGTTTAATAAAACCCAGTACTTTTGTGAGGTTTTTTAATACTTCGAAAAAGCCCATAAAAGCTCTTTCTTTAAAATGACTAACTAAAGTTCCGCCAACTTTTTGCATTAAATCGCCACCCCAAAACCGAATGTCGGCATTTGTATCTTCTTTAAACAATGCCTTCATTAAATTAGCACCATGTAAATCTCCTGAAGCTTCCCCTGCAATAATGTAATATTTCATTTAGAAAAACTTTAAAATTAATGTTGTTAAGGCAATTAAAATTGTCGCCAATAAAACTCCTTTTGCTCTATTATCTTGTTTCTTTTTAATAAAAATAAAGAATACAAACAAATTAGGAATGGCGGCTAACGACAATACTTTTCCATATAAATCTCCTTCACCAATCATTTTTAAAGTATCATTAAAACTGTACTTGGAAAAATATTCTATGTAGAAAAAAATTCCTGCTGCAGTTGCAAACAGAGAAATTAAAAAACCAATAAGAATGTCTTTTTTTAAAGTTCCCAAGAGTTTAATTTTTGAATCATATGATGCGCAGTCATATCAAATTGAACAGGAACTATTGAAACATATCCATTTTCTAGGGCATATACGTCTGTATCTTGACCTTTATCTTTATTAATAAACTCGCCGGAAAGCCAATAATATTCTTTTCCAAATGGACTCTTACGTTTGTCAAAGTTCTCTTTCCAAACGCCATTTGCTTGCCTGCAAATTTTGGTGCCTTTTATCTCCTCTGCTGGCAAACTAGGAATGTTTACGTTTAAAACAATTCCTTCTGGTAGACCGTTCAATAAGGTATTTAAAGTTATATTTTTAACAAATTCTTCTGCAGGTTTAAAATCTGCATGCCATTTAAAATCTAATAATGAAAAACCAATGGCAGGAATCCCCTCTATTCCCGCTTCAACAGCAGCACTCATTGTTCCTGAATAAATAACATTTATAGAAGAATTTGCGCCATGGTTTATGCCTGAAACACATAAATCTGGTTTTTTATTCAGAATCTCACTAATTGCCATTTTTACACAATCTGCAGGAGTTCCCGAACATGTATATTCTAGCTGTGGACCGTCATCAATCGTAATAGGATTACAAGTTAATACATTATCAACCGTAATTGCGTGCCCCATTCCGCTTTGTGGACTGTCAGGAGCAACCACAACAACTTCCCCAATTTTATTCATTATTTTGATGAGCGCTCTAATTCCAGGAGCCGTAATTCCATCATCATTCGTTATTAAAATTAAAGGTTTTTCTTGCATCCTTGTTGTTTTAAATACAAATGTAATTTATTTAAACGATTTTCTTTTTAACATTTTGTAAAGAATAGAACGGTCTAAAATTATGTAACATTGTAATGGTATAATATTTATCGACAGGTGTTTTTTTTTGAGAGCATTAGAAGAACTTAAAACCATAAAAAATAGTGTCGCTTTTAAAATCGTCAAAAGATTTTTAAAAAAAAAAAAGAAATAAAAATTAAACATTTGGCACTATTTTAGTTCTAGAAAAAAAATAAAAGAGAAAATAAAGGAAAAAAGATTTATGAAAATTAAAATTAAGTTTAGTATTGCATTTTTAGCACTGGCTTTATTAGTAAACAGTTTTGCAATAAATGCATCTAATAAAAATAACGTTGCTGATCCTGAAAAAGATAAGGTGCTAATTTATGTATTAAAAAACATTTTAACGCGAGGTCATTTTGTGGTGAAAGACATGAATGATGATTTTTCTGAACAAGTTTTCAACTCTTTTGTAGATGGTTTAGACCCTAGTAAACGTTATTTTACACAAGAAGATCTTAAAGAATTCTCTCAATATAAATATGAAATTGACAATCAATTACTGCAAGACGATTTAACTTTTTACAAATTGGTGTATAATCGATTCTTAACTAAAATTAAGAATGCTAAATCTTATTACGGAGCTTTACTTGAAGAACCTTTTAACTTTAATAATAATGAAACGATTGATTTAAATTATGAAGAAATTCCATTTGCAAAAAACGATAATGAATTAGTTGATTACTGGAGAAAACAATTGAAATTACAAACACTAGGTAGAGTTCAAGAAGAAGCAGAACTTCAGAAAGAAAAAGTAAAAAAAGACAAAAAATTCAAAGTGAAATCGCTTGCTACTTTAGAAAAAGAAGCAAGAACAGAAGTTCTAAAAAACATGGATGAATTGTACATTAAAATTGAAGAATTAGAGCACGAAGATTGGTTTTCTACTTTCTTAAACTCTGTGGTTGGTGCGTTTGATCCACATACCACTTATATGGCTCCAAGAACTAAGGAGCGTTTTGATCAAAGTATGTCTGGGAAGTTAGAAGGCATTGGAGCTCGTTTGCAGAAAAAAGGAATTTATACACATATTTTTGAATTGGTTTCTGGAGGTCCTGCTTGGAAACAAGGAGATTTAGAAGCCGGTGATATTATTTTAAAAGTTGCACAGGGAGTCAATGAACCTCTAGACATTGTTGGCATGCGTTTAGATGATGCCATAAAGTTTATTAAAGGGAAAAAAGGAACTGAAGTGCGATTAACGGTCAAGAAAAAACTAGATGGTTCTATAAAGGTAATATCAATTATAAGAGATGTTGTTCAATTAGATGAAACCTTTGTAAAATCTAGCATTGTAGAGAAAAACGGTAAGAAATATGCAGTCATAGATTTGCCAAGCTTTTATATTGATTTTCAAGACCAAGCTTCTAGAGATTCAGCGAAAGACATGGAAAAAGAAATTGAGCGGTTGAAAGCGGAAAACGTTACTGGTTTAATCGTTGATTTGAGAAATAATGGTGGTGGATCTTTAAAAACTGCCATAGAAATTTCAGGATTATTTATTGATAAAGGCCCTATTGTACAAGTAAAATACAGAGGAGAAAATCCAATTATAAAAAATGATATAGATCCGCAAATTCAATGGGAAGGCTCTTTGGTTATTTTAGTGAATGAATTTTCTGCTTCCGCTTCAGAAATTTTTGCTGCTGCAATGCAAGATTATAAAAGAGCTGTTATTTTAGGAGGAAATCAAACGTATGGAAAAGGAACTGTACAAAACATTTTACCTATCAATCAATTCTATCCAAATTACGAAGAAGATTTAGGATATTTAAAAATGACTATCCAAAAATTCTATAGAGTAAATGGCGGGTCAACCCAAAAAGAAGGCGTTTATTCAGATATTGCAATGCCAAGCAGGTATAGCTATATGAAAGTAGGTGAGCGTGATTTAGAAGGTGCTTTGGCTTGGGATAAAGTGCCACAAGCAAAGTATTCTCAAACAAATTCGTACGCTAATTTTGCAGATGTTGTTTATAGTAGCAAACAAAGAATTGCTTCTAACACCAATTTTAAGTTAGTAAATAAGTACGCAAAATGGCTCAAAAAAAATCAAAAAGAAAATTCTTATTCTTTAAACTATAAAAAGTTTTATAAGGAAAGTGAAGAAAAAGAAAAAGAAGCTAACAAATTTAAATCTGTTTTCGATTACAAATCGAATCTTACCTATTTTTCTCCAAAATATGAGCAATCATTATTTAAAGACAATAAAGATTTAGCTGATAAAAGAATGGCATGGCATAAAAACTTATCAAAAGACATTTACATCTCTGAAGCTTTAAATGTTTTAAGCGAATTAAAGCTAAAAAATAAAGTAGAAATCGTTCAACATTAAAAATATAAATTATTTCAATAAAGTCCTGATATGTATGCTACACATCAGGATTTTTAATTTTTACTTATGAGTTTTCAAATAACCTTCGCCACAAAATGGTCTGACTTTGACCCTAACAGACACATGCGTCACACGGCATATAATGAGTATGCTGCAGAAGTAAGAATCCGTTATTTTGCGGCTCAAAACTTTTCTATTGAAGAATTTACCAAACACAATATTGGTCCTATTTTGTTTACGGAAGAAACCTCTTTTAGAAAAGAAATTCATTTGGGAGAAAATATAACGGTAAACATGAAACTTGCCGCGCTTTCAATGAATAATGAACGGTGGAAAATTGTGCATGAAGTTTTTAATGAAGCTGGAAAATTATCTGCGGTCATAAAAGTGTATGGCGCTTGGATTGATCTAACAAAAAGAAAACTAACTACTCCTCCAAAAGAAGCAGCCCATCTCTTTTTAAACACAGAAAAAACTTTAAATTTTGAAGAAATTCTTTTAAAATCAAAAAGTTAAATTTCCATATCAATTACAATTTTACCTTTTGTCTTTCTTTGCATCATATCTTCCAATGCTTTTGGTGCATTTTCTAAAGAATAGGTTTTATCTATATGTGGTTTTAAATCTCCTTTTGCAAACCATGCTAATAATTGTTTAATATTCTCTAGACTTTCTTTGGGTTGTTTTTGAGCAAAAGCTCCCCAAAAAACACCCACAATACTCGCCCCTTTTAATAAAGTTAAATTAATAGGAATTTTAGGGATTTCACCATTTGCAAAACCAATGACCAAATGTCTTCCTTTCCATGCAATAGCTCTTAAGGCCAATTCAGAAAAATGCCCTCCAACAGGATCATAAATTATATCAACTCCTTTTCCATTTGTCAATTCTTTTACCCTGTCTTTTAAATTTTCCTCTGTGTAATTAATGACTTCATCTGCTCCGAATTGTTTACATAAATCTAATTTTTCTCCAGAAGATGCCGCGGCAATAACTTTTGCTCCCATTAATTTTGCCAATTCTAAAGCTGTTAAACCAACGCCACCTGAAGCTCCTAAAATTAAAACAGTCTCTCCTTTTTGTAAATTTGCTCTACCTTTCAACGCATGGTAAGAGGTGCCGTAAGCTAATAAAAAAGCCGAAGCATTTACCATGGACATTCCTCTAGGCTTAGGAAAACAATCTTTAGCATTTACAATTGCTTTCTCTGCAAAACCGCCAAAGGGAATAAAGCCAACTACCTCATCTCCAACTTTTAAATGTTTTACATTTTTACCAACCTTTTCTACAAACCCCGCAACATCACTTCCGGGTGAAAAAGGAAATGATGGCTTAAATTGATATTTTCCTTGAATAATTAGCGTGTCAGGAAAATTTACACTGCATGCTTTTACAGCGATTAAAACCTGACCCTCATTTGGGTTTGGAATTTCAATTTCCCGATACCTTAAAGTATCTGGAGTTCCGAATTTATTGCAAACGATGGCTTTCATAAAAAAGTTTTCTCAAATATAAGTCTTTAAAATAAATACTTATTTCTAAATTCTTTTTTACGAAAGTCTATCTATGCACTAAAAACCTGCAAGAAAACAATAGTTAATAAATAAAATCACCATCACTTGTTATCTATAATAACAACCTTATTTGTTCTTATTGTCTGGATAATTTTCTTCTTTTTGTTTCCGACTTGAGTAAATAATATTCCATATGGTTAAACCCATATATATAGAGAATATTAAACCACCTACTATAAAAAATCCTATATTCATGTTGTTCGTCTTTGTCTAATTGCTATTGCAAATAATAGTATTGTACCTGGCCAGTGAGCTGAATATTGAGCCTCAGCAGTCATGCCTAATATACCGTACCCTACAGAGTACAATAAACAAAGGAATGCTAAAATAATTGGGTACCATTTTAAAATAAATTTTTTCATCTTTTACTAATTTGTTTTATTAATTATGAACCTAATATACAAAATATGAGAAGAATGTTTTTAAAAAAGAACCTATGATTTCATTTTAAAATAAATTTTAAACCTAATACATCTTGTATTCGTTTGTTGTGAAGCTAGTATTGGCCAGGTTTTTTTTATTGAAAATAAGATACTTTCAGTAAATAAAAATTATCGCGAGGGTCTGTCTCAGGATTAAAAAAGAATAAATTCTAACTCTTGTAATTTTAAAAATAAAATTGATTTTATATACTGCTAGCTTCAAAAAAAAAAATAGATTATAATTTAATCAACTAAAATCAACTACTTATTTAATTTAGTATTAAGTCTGATCTAATTTAAGTAAAAGGAAGGGTTTTTTTTGAATTAAAAAACCTCAACTTATTGAAAATCAATATGATGAGGTTTGTATCTGTACAGGCGGAGAGACTCGAACTCTCACACCTCGCGGCACTAGATCCTAAGTCTAGCGTGTCTACCAATTCCACCACGCCTGCAACTTTCCAATTCAGCTAAATCGGGGTGCAAATATAAACAATAGTTGCAAACTTCAAAGTAGTTCGTTATTATTTTTCTATTTTTGGTATAGAAAAAAAACATACCAAATGAACACCATTCAATCGTACATAAAAGATAATAAAAAACGATTCTTAAATGAATTAATAGAGTTACTTAAAATACCTTCTGTAAGTGCTGACTCTGCTTACAAAAAAGATGTTTTACTAACTGCAGATTTTGTACTAGAAAGTCTAAAAAAAGCAGGCTGTGAGCATGTAGAAATCTGCGAAACTCCTGGATATCCAATTATTTATGGTGAAAAAATTATTGATCCAAAACTACCAACAGTATTGGTTTATGGTCATTATGATGTGCAACCTGCAGATCCTATTGATTTATGGACCTCTCCTCCTTTTGAACCTGTTATTAAAAAAACAGCAATTCATCCAGAAGGAGCAATTTTTGCCCGTGGTGCTTGTGATGATAAAGGACAAATGTATATGCACGTAAAAGCATTGGAATATATGACGTCCACAGGAAATCTACCGTGTAATGTGAAATTCATGATCGAAGGCGAAGAGGAAGTTGGCTCAGAAGGTTTAGCTTGGTTTGTGCCAAGAAACAAAGAAAAATTAGCCAATGATGTTATTTTAATTTCTGATACTGGCATGATTGCAAACGATATTCCATCAATTACCACAGGTTTGCGTGGTTTAAGTTATGTTGAAGTAGAAGTTACAGGACCTAACAGAGATTTACATTCTGGTTTGTATGGAGGTGCAGTTGCCAATCCAATTAATATATTAACCAAAATGATTGCTTCTTTACTTGATGAAAATAATCGGATTACCATACCTGGTTTTTATGATGATGTAGAAGATCTGTCAACCGAAGAAAGAGCTGAAATGGCAAAAGCTCCTTTTTCTTTAGACAACTATCAAAAAGCTTTAGACATTGATACCGTTTATGGAGAAAAAGGATATTCTACCAATGAACGAAATGCTATTAGACCAACTTTAGATGTAAACGGAATTTGGGGAGGCTACACAGGTGAAGGCGCAAAAACAGTAATTGCTTCAAAGGCTTTTGCAAAAATCTCTATGCGTTTAGTACCAAATCAAGATTGGAAAAAAATTACCCAATTATTCAAAAATCATTTTGAAAGTATCGCGCCTAAAGCTGTAAAAGTAGTTGTAAAACCTCATCATGGAGGCCAAGGTTATGTTACACCAACAGACAATATTGCTTACCAAGCAGCAAGTAAAGCTTATGAAACTAGTTTTGGTAAAAAACCAATTCCGCAAAGAAGTGGCGGTAGTATTCCTATTGTGGCTTTATTTGAACAAGAATTAAAGAGCAAAACAATTTTAATGGGTTTTGGGTTAGATTCAGATGCAATTCACTCACCTAACGAACATTTTGGAGTTTGGAATTATTTAAAAGGGATTGAAACAATTCCATATTTTTATAAATATTTTACAGCGTTATCAAAATAAACAGCATTTAGATAAAAAAATATTTTTAATAAATTTCTAAATATATCAAAGATATAAAAGAAACATCTTTTAATTTAACTATCCCAAGGAGCATTTTATCTTAATAATTACGCAGCTAAAATAATTAATTATATTTATTTTAAAAATAAGTTATAAATTTGTCGATGAAAAAAACAAATAATTATGGGGAAAATATTTTTAGGAGCATTATTCTTTTGCTTTATAATGCAAGTAAATGCGCAAGAGTTTAATAAGTGGTCAGTAGATTTTGGAGCAGGAGTTCACCAAATTACAAAAAATATTTCTCCAAATTATGATTCTGGTAATTTTGGTTTTGGTCAAGCTAGTTTAGGGCTTAGATATATGCTTAATGAAAAATTTGGGTTTCGGCTTGGTCTAGGTTATAATGAGTTTGCAGAAGGTGAAAACAGTTTACCTTTTAGAGCTAATTATTACAGAATAAATATAGAAGGTATTGTAAATGCGGGTAATCTTTTAAATTTTAGTAGTTGGACAAAAAGATTTAATCTTTTATTTCACGCTGGTGTGGGTATGTCTACCTCTAGCACAATAAAACCTATAAATCAGGAAACTGATATTATGACTAATTTTATTTTGGGTTTGACGCCTCAATTTAAATTATCAAATCGTATTTCATTATTTTTCGACACATCCATTATATTTCATCAATTCCAACATTATACTTTTGACGGAGCTATCATACAAGAGCCAAGAATAATTAACCCTGCAATTATAAATACATCCTTAGGAGTAAATATTTCTATAGGGAAACAAAAAGAGAATGCAGATTTTTTAAAAAATGATGAAGTTATAGTTACTGACAAAATAGACGATATTGTAAAACGTTTAGATAAAGCTGAAACGGAAATAGCTACTTTAAAAACTAAAAAAGCAACGATTAACAAAGTAGAATTAGTGAAAGAATTAGACAACAGATATGCCTTAAAAGGAGAAGTTGCATCTAATAGATATGCAAATGTTGTAACGAGTTCTAATGTAGATTTGATAAGAAAATTATTAAATGATGGCTATATCAATGTTTACTTTGATGTAAATAAAAAAACTGTTCAAAAAGGTTCTTTAAATTCTGTAAATTACTTAACACAGTTTATGAAAGATAATCCAAATGTTTCAGCGCTATTAATTGGTTATGCAGATGAAACTGGAAAAGAAAAACAAAATCAAATTTTGTCTAAAAACAGAGCAAAGAGTGTGTTCGATATTTTAGTTTCTGCAGGAATTAGTGCTAATAGACTATCTTACGCAGGTGGTGGAGAAGATAAAAGTGTTACAACAAAAGCGAGACAATTTGCAAGAAAAGTTATTTTTAAAATCAACTAACGATTAATAATAGCTTATTTTTAAAATCATTAAAAAAAACCAACAAATTAATTTGTTGGTTTTTTTTAGTTCAAAGTAATACGCTACATAAATTATTTTATGATGTACGCCTTTTTAATATAATCTACCTTAGGAAATTTATCTTTTAAAAATTTATTTCCAAATTTGGTAATAGAGTCTTGTTTGTAACCTAATTCATCTCCATAACCGTTATAGAACTTCAACACATTTTCTTGACCAGCAATTACTTTTGCTACTACTGGAAAACCTGTTACACCTGAATAAGTGAGTTTATCTAATCTATGATTTTCTTTTAAGTTGATAAATATTTGATTCGATCTTGTCTTTACGCCTCCTCTGGCAAAAGAAATGGTCATAAAATCATTTTTAGCCAATACAGGTTCATCATCAATTCCTTTACTCCAACTTCCGTGTATGATGCTATCATTGTGAATGCCAAATTGAGCAACAAATTTTGGTACAACTCTGTAAATAGCGACATCTTGGTAATAGTCATTTTTTATCATTTGATATAATCTGTCTACCCCTTTTGGCGACCAAGCTCTTCGTGCAACGATATCAAAATTACCTTTCGTGGTTTCAAATCTCGCTTTAAAAGTATTTGGAGAATTTTCTTTTAACCATTTCTCCTTAAACTTCACTGTGGCGCAAGAACTTAGTAAAATAATACTGCCTACTAAAAATATTTTTTTCATCTTTAATTTCAATTGATTTAAACAAATGTAAATAAAATATTTATGAACATTTCGAAGCCACATTTGTAGAATCTAATAATTACCGCAATAAAATTATATGAGATTGAATGAAATAAAAAGTAAATTAATGTTGGAAGAAAAAAACCATAATTATTTTAAGCTAAAATGAGGAAAAAACTGGCTAAAATAAAAAAAGCGTCCCATTTCAGGGAAGCTTTCCATTGGTTAACAAAACCACGGCACTTTTTATAAAGTGCCAAACAACACAACTAATACTGTTTTAACAAAAAACAGTCTACAAATATACACTGTTTTTAACTATTCACAAATAAATATATTCTTTTTTACAATTATCTAAATTGCCTATTAATGCATTTGATTGTATCTTCGCAACCTTTAATAAACACCAGAAAATTTATACATCAAATGCAATTATCAGAACAAGAAGTTGTACGTAGAGAAAAGCTAGCAAAATTAAGAGATTTGGGAATAAACCCTTATCCTGCAGATTTATTTCCAATAAATTCTAATTCGAAAGAAATAAAAGAAAACTATATTGAAGGTAAACAGGTAGTTATTGCAGGCCGATTAATGGTTATAAATATTCAAGGAAAAGCCTCTTTTGGCCAATTGCAAGATGGTGAAGGTAGGATTCAACTTTATTTTAATAGAGATGAAATTTGTGAAGGAGAAGACAAATCTTTGTATAACAACGTTTTCAAAAAACTATTAGATTTAGGGGATTTTGTTGGAATTACAGGTACACTCTTCACTACACAAGTTGGCGAGAAAACAATCATGGTAAAAAGTTTTAAAATGCTTTCTAAGGCATTAAAGCCTTTACCGATGCCAAAAGTTAAAGATGGTGTTACATACGACGCTTTTACAGATCCAGAAATGCGTTACAGACAACGTTATGCAGATTTAGTTGTAAACCCACATGTAAAAGAAGTTTTTATAAAAAGAACGAAACTATTTAATGCTATGCGTTCGTTCTTCAACGACGCTGGTTATTTTGAAGTTGAAACACCGGTTTTGCAACCAATTCCTGGAGGTGCTGCTGCAAGGCCATTTATAACGCATCACAATTCTTTAGATATTCCTTTATATATGAGAATTGCCAATGAATTATATCTAAAAAGATTAATTGTTGGTGGTTTTGACGGGGTTTATGAATTCTCCAAAAACTTTAGAAATGAAGGAATGGATAGAACTCATAATCCTGAGTTTACAGCCATGGAAATCTATGTGTCTTACAAGGATTACAATTGGATGATGGATTTTGCTGAGCAATTGTTAGAACACTGTGCAATTGCTGTAAATGGAACATCAGAAGCTACTTTTGGGGAACATAAAATTGACTTTAAAGCGCCTTATGCAAGAGTTACGATGGCAGACTCTATAAAACATTTTACGGGCTTCGATATTATTGGAAAAACAGAAGATGAAATTAGAGAAGCTGCAAAATCAATGAATATTCCTGTTGATGAAACGATGGGAAAAGGAAAATTGATTGATGAAATTTTTGGAGAGAAATGCGAAGGAAACTACATTCAGCCAACTTTTATTACAGATTATCCGAAGGAAATGTCTCCACTTTGTAAAGAACACAGAGACAATCCGGAATTAACAGAGCGTTTCGAATTGATGGTTTGTGGTAAAGAAATTGCCAATGCATATTCTGAATTAAATGACCCAATTGATCAACGTGAGCGTTTTGAGCACCAATTAAAGTTAGCGCAAAAAGGAGATGATGAAGCTACAGAATTTATTGACGAAGATTTCTTACGTGCTTTAGAATATGGTATGCCTCCAACCTCTGGAATGGGAATTGGAATGGACAGACTAATTATGTTCTTAACTAACAATCAATCGATACAAGAAGTGCTGTTCTTCCCGCAAATGCGACCAGAGAAGCGAATCGCTTTAGATGTAGAACTCACTGTTGAGGAAAAGGACTTACTTGATATCATCACAAAAGCAGAAAAAATAGCTTTAAATTCTTTAAAAACTCAATCTGGTTTGTCTAATAAAAAATGGGATAAAACGATTAAAGGTTTAACAAAGAAAAATGTTGCAAAAGTATCTAAAACCGATGAAGGTTTGTTTGTAGAGATTTTATAAAAACTTCTAATTCTGATCTTGTTTCAGAATTTCATAATAATGAATAGTAAAAATCGGAATTACAGCAATGTAGTTCCCTTTTTTTTGAACGCTGCTTTATGTTGTTTCTTAAAAAATTTTCTAATATGTTTGTGATAACCAATACCATAAATTATCAATGGAAAATTATAAAAAAATAATCGAAGACATTTATTTTGAAGTAAAAACCATTGATGATACTGGCGAAATAGCCAATTACATCCCCGAATTAGCAAATGTTTCTAATCATAATTTTGGAATACATATAACAACAATTGACAAGGAATCTTTTGGAATTGGTGATTTTGACAAGAAATTTTCTATTCAAAGTGTTTCTAAAGTTTTTGCACTGACGCTAGCTTACAAATTTGAGGATACAAAATTATGGGAAAGAGTTGGTATTGAACCTTCTGGAAATCCTTTTAATTCATTATTACAACTAGAAACAGATCATGGAAAACCACGAAATCCTTTTATAAATTCTGGTGCAATTGTAATTTGCGATGTTTTATTGAGCCATCTTAAAAATCCAAAAGAAGATTTTTTAAACTTCTGTAAAGAGCTTAGTAATAATTCTTCTCTAAATTATAATGAAAAAGTAGCGCAATCAGAAAAAAAATCTGGCTATAGAAATAGTGCCCTTTGTAATTTTATAAAATCTTTTGGAAACATAAAAAATGATGTAGATGAAGTATTAGATTTTTACTTTCATATCTGTTCTTTAGAAATGAGCTGTAAAGAACTTTCTAAAATATCTCTTTTTTTAGCGGATGATAACTTCACGAGTCATAAAGGAAATAAAATTCTTACAATGAGTCAAGCTAAAAGAGTAAATGCAATTTTACTTACTTGTGGTTTTTATGATGAATCTGGCGAGTTTGCTTTTAGAGTCGGTTTACCCGGAAAAAGCGGTGTTGGTGGCGGTATTGTAGCGGTACACCCCGATAAATATTGTATTGCAGTTTGGAGTCCAAAATTGAATAAAAAAGGAAATTCTTATAAAGGCATGCTGTTTTTAGAAACCTTTACCACAAAAACGGCTTCTTCTATTTTTTAATTCGTTACAACATTCATGATTTCTGACCATAATATGATTAATTTTCATTTAGTTGGTTGCCACCCTTTTAAAAATACAACTTTACCAAGTACTTATTAAAAGTTGTAATATTTCAATAATCTTAAACAATTACCCCTTAAACTTCATACCTAAATGAACGACTTTTTTTGTTTCAAAAAAAGTTTCGTCGAAATAATTAGGTAGGTCATAAATAGTTGCTGAAGTATATATTTTTAATTCTTCAGATAAATCTCCACCTTTTAAATATAGAATTCCATTTTTTAAGTCGTGATTTTGCTTTTTAGCAATTCTACCTTTTGTCCAACGAACAAAAGTTTCCATTTGGGCAACTGCTCTACTCACAATAAAATCATACGTATCTTTTACATCTTCTGCTCTGCCATGAGTAGTTTTTACATTTACTAATCCTAAGCCAGCAACAACCTCATTTACTACTTTGATCTTTTTCCCAATGGAATCAACTAGGTGAAACTGGGTTTCAGGAAATAAAATTGCCAAAGGAATACCAGGAAAACCTCCTCCTGTTCCTACATCCATTACTTTAGAGCCTGGTTTAAAAGAAATTATTTTTGCTATCCCCAATGAATGTAGTACATGACGTAAGTATAACTCATCTATATCTTTACGAGAAACTACATTTATTTTTAAGTTCCAATCTTTATATAACTCTTGAAGTTTCGAAAACTGTTCAATTTGAGTCGGTGTTAAATCTTTAAAATATTTTTGTATAATTTCCATAAATTAAGTGTCAGCGACAAAAATAGTTATTGTTCACAAACAATTAGCAACAAAATCCTACGTTTATTACAGAAAGATATTTCAAAAACATTATTTTTGTTTATTATACATAATACATATGAAAGCAATAAACTTTTCAAGAGTAGATAAAGCTAAGTTCTTTAGAACTCTAAATAAAAGAGTGAATACATATTTCAAAGAAAATAACATTAAGAGAACAGGAAACTGGAAATTATATTCTAAAGCAATTATCATGTTTTCGCTGTTTTTAATTCCTTTTATTTTAGTATTAACGGTATCTATGCCTCAGTGGATAATGATTTTGTTAATGGTAGTTACAGGTATTGGTATGGCCGGTGTTGGTATGAATGTTATGCATGATGCCAATCACGAATCATTTTCTAAAAGAAAATGGGTTAATAAACTAATGGGTAGCAGTATCTATATTCTTGCTGGTAACGTTTATAATTGGAAAGTACAACATAATGTTTTACACCATACATTTACCAACGTAAAAGACCATGATGAAGATATAGATGCTGGTAGAATTATTCGTTTCTCAAAGCATTCTAAATGGTTAAGAATTCATAAACTTCAGAAATATTATTCTATATTTTTATATGGTTTGCTAACCATTAATTGGGCAATTACTACAGATATTAAGCAAATGCACCGGTATTTGAAACGAAAACTATCTTATGGTGAGTTTCCAAACCCTTCAACCGAATGGACGAAATTGGTAATCTCTAAAATTGCATATTATGCACTTTGGATTGTTTTACCATTATTAGCTTTAGACGTTTCATGGTGGAAAGTATTAATAGGTTTTTTTGTTATGCATTATACTGCTGGTATGATTTTAAGCTTGGTTTTTCAATTGGCGCATATTGTTCCAAATACAGAAATGCCAATTCCAGATAAAGAAGGAAATTTAGAACACACTTGGGCAGTCCATCAATTATACACTACCTCTAACTTTGCACCTAGCAACTGGTTAGTAAACTTTTATACAGGAGGTTTAAATCATCAGGTTGAACATCATATTTTTCCACATATTTCTCATGTGCATTATGAAAAATTAGCTAAAATTGTAAAAGAAACTGCCAAAGAGTTTAATTTGCCGTATAATGAATACGATACCATGCGTAAAGCAATTATAGAGCACTTTAGACATTTAGGCGTTTTAGGTAAAAACCCTGAATTAGTATAAGTAAAACAACAATTAACAGTAAAATGACACATCCATTATCGGACAGAATTAACAGCCTACCAACATCACAAACATTGGCAATGGCTGCAAAAGCTAGAGAATTAAGAGCAGAAGGAAAAGATATTATTGGTTTAAGTTTGGGAGAGCCGGACTTTAATACACCGGATTTTATTAAAGATGCGGCAATAGAAGCGATCAATGAAAATTACAATACATATACACCTGTAGATGGTTATGTAGAATTGAAAGAGGCTATTTGCACTAAGTTTAAACGTGATAATGGTCTAGACTACAAACCAAATCAAATAGTAGTGTCTACGGGCGCAAAACAATCTATCGCCAACATTGCACAAGTTTTGTTAAACCCTGGTGATGAAATTTTATTACCAGCGCCTTATTGGGTAAGTTATTCTGCAATTGCTATTTTATGTGAAGCAACCTATGTCGAAATTCCTTCTTCTATTGACAACGATTTCAAAATTACACCGGCTCAGTTAGAAGCAGCAATTACGCCTAAAACTAAAATGATTTTCTTTAACTCGCCAAATAATCCAAGCGGAACTATTTATAGTGAATCAGAATATCGAGCATTAGCAGCAGTTTTAGAAAAATATCCAAAGATTTTTATATTATCAGATGAAATCTATGAACATATCAATTACGATTCAAAACCGTTTAGTTTTGCAGCTATAGAAAGCATGTATGACAGAACCATTACCGTAAACGGTTTGGCAAAAGCATTTGCCATGACTGGTTGGAGAATTGGTTATATTGGCGCACCAGAATGGATTGCAAAAGCATGTACAAAGATGCAAGGTCAAATTACCTCAGGCACAAACTGTATTGCTCAAAGAGCGGCAATTATAGCAGTATTAGCGCCCGTTTCTAAAATACAATTTATGGTAGATGAGTTTAAAACTCGTAGAGATATCATTATTGGGTTATTGAGAGAAATTGATGGATTTAAAGTAAATGTTCCGGAGGGCGCTTTTTATGTTTTTCCAGATATTTCTGCTTACTTTGGTAAATCGATAGACGGAATAAAAATTGAAAATGCCAGCGATTTTTCTTTGTTCATCCTAGAAAAAGCCAATGTTGCTACTGTAACTGGAGATGCTTTCGGAGCTCCTAATTGCATCAGAATATCTTATGCAGCTTCTAAATTACAAATTCGTGAAGCTATTAAGAGAATAAAAAAAGCTTTACATTAAAAGCAAAAACATATCTATTATAAAATCCATCTTTTTTAGATGGATTTTTTTTGATGTTGTGTGTTTTTAAAACAATCTAAAATGTGTTATTTTATATATTTTAGATTTGTTCTTTCCTCAAAATTTACTCAAACTGATATTTAAAAGGATATCCTTACTATCACTAAACAGGACTTATTTATAAGCTACTTTCTCTATTCAAAATCCTTTTACCTTTTAGTAAACGATCATAATAATAGCAAATGCAAACAATGAAACTTGTAAAATAGTTCCTACTTGACTTTCTATTTTTCCATGATGATTTAAAATCATATCCTTAATTCTAGATACTGATTTAGATTTCTCTAACTTCATGTTCTTTTTAATTTCTTTTTTATACGCAGATGTTAAAATTCCTCTTTCTTCTAATGATACCGTTTTTAAATATTTCATGATGTATAAGTTTAATTGATTACATTAAATAGACGACTTAAAAAAAAATATGTTACAGGCTAAATATCATGAAATCATCACTAAAACTTCATTCTCTCAGGATTGATGGTTTACGACAATCAGAAAAAAAATAAAAATATATTTTAGAATTATGCATAAAAAGAAAGAAAAATATAAGAAATAGCTAGTTTATAGAAAAGCATCACAAATGAAATAATTTAATGCAATAAATAGGTTTCGTAAATTAATTACAAAAAAAATCACACCATTTCTGGTGTGATCTTATATATAATTTAAAAAAATATTAATCTACATTATCATGTAAAAAAGAGTTATTAGATTTAAAACCTAAATCATCATTGTCTTTTTTTAATGAAGTTTCTGTTTTACTTATGGATGTATTTTTATCTAAATCCACACCCATTCTTTTATATGCCGGTTGACGTTCTATTTCATCAATATTTTTACCTAATTGATCATTAAACTTATAATTAAAACCTTTCATTTTTTTACGTCTTTCCTCTGCTCTCTTTTGTAATTCAGAAATTGTTAAGTCTAATGGGGAAACTTCCTCACTCGTGGTTTCAATCTTATTAATTTCTGATTGCGGTTTTGTTGTTTTTAATTCAAATTGAAATTCTTCTTCCTCAATTACTTTTTTCTCCACAAAACTAGAACTTTTACCTATTGTTGGTTGAGCATCAAAATCTTCTAAAATATATCTTTTTTCAACTTCTTTCTTTTCAGCCTTAATTTCTTGCGCTCCATAAACCTCAATTTCATGGATATTTAATTCTTTCTCTATATTTAAATTAAATCTAATTTCGTCTTCAGACTTTATTTCTGCATCAGGATTTAAAGGTAAATCAAACATTAAATCTGTTTGAAATTGCGTCGATACTTCTTCCACTTTTTCTTCCACTTTTAAAGCATCCGTAATGATAAAATCATCTTCAGAAACAACATCACTAGAAACCTCATCAAAAGTTACTGGCATGTTTGAAATAATTGGATTTGTAGCCACTAAATCCATTTTTGGTTTAGTATCTTCCATTTCATCTCCTAAAACGTGTATAATTTTTTGTGCTCCCGTATTAGAAATGGGAGTATTTAAAGTAGGTGATTTCGTTACTGTTTTTTCTGTAAAGTTATACGTAGCTTTTTGTTCATCCTCTAAAGTGTGAATGATTTTTTTTACCTCTGTATTTGTAATTGTACTTTGTTGATCTGCCGCAAAACCAGTAGCAACAATTGTTACTGCAATTGCATCTCCCAAGTCCGCATCTTCTCCAATACCCATAATAATATTAGCGTCATATCCAGCTTCATCTTGAATGTAATCGTTGATTTCACCAATTTCATCTAAGGTAACTTCATTAGTCCCAGATACAATAAGTAATAATACATTTTTAGCACCTGTAATTTTATTATCATTTAATAACGGTGAATCTAATGCTTTTACAATAGCTGTTTTTGCTCTGGTTTGACCTTCTTCTTTTGCAGAGCCCATAATTGCTGTACCGCTATTAGAAAGGACCGTTTTAGCATCATGCAAGTCAATATTTTGTTTGTAGTGATGCGTAATAACTTCTGCAATTCCTTTAGAAGCAGTAGATAAAACTTCATCAGCTTTCGAAAAACCTGCTTTAAAACCTAGGTTTCCGTAAACTTCCCTTAATTTATTATTATTAATAACAATTAAAGAATCCACATTTTGGCGCAATTGATCAATTCCCAATTGAGCCTGTTTTGAGCGTCTTTTCCCTTCGAAAGCAAATGGCATTGTCACAATACCAACAGTTAAGATGTCCATGTCTTTGGCAATTTTAGCAATAATTGGTGCCGCACCAGTACCAGTTCCACCACCCATACCCGCAGTAATAAATACCATTTTTGTTTGGGTATTTAGCATTTGCTGTATTTCTTGCATACTTTCTTTAGCTGCTTGTGCCCCAATTTCTGGATTTGCACCAGCTCCTAAACCAGATGTTAAGTTTGCTCCTAACTGTATTTTATTAGGAATTGGGCTGTTTTCTAGAGCTTGTGCATCTGTATTACAGATTACAAAATCTACTCCTTTTATGCTTTGGGTAAACATGTGATTTACTGCATTGCTTCCACCACCACCAACACCAATTACTTTTATGGTATTAGATTGTGTTTTTGGCATGTCAAATAAAATGTTATCAAATTCTGAGCTCATAATAACGTTTATCTTTTTAAATTTTTATTAATTTTATTCTTTTTAATTTTACTAATCATGCTGATTTTACTCAGCGTTGTCTAAAAAATCCTTTAAACCTTCTGTAAATTTTTCGAAAAAAGATTTCTTCGTAGGTTTTGGTTTTTCCTCACTTTTTGCTTGAATTTCTTCTTGCTCTTCTGTCTCTGCATTTGATTCAGATACAGTCTCCTCAATAATATCTTCTACTTTAATATCTTTCTCTAAACCGACCATCAACAAACCAACAGCTGTGGCGTAAGAAGGACTTGACAAGCCTTCATCAGAATCTCCGGCTAAATGCTCATTAGGAAATCCTATTCTGGCATCCATACCCGTTATATATTCAACTAACTGACGTAAATGTTTTAGTTGAGAACCACCTCCTGTTAAAACAATTCCCGCAATTAGTTTTCCTTTTGCCGTTTCATGTCCGTAATTTTTTATCTCTAAATACACATGCTCAATAATTTCTTGAACTCTTGCATGTATAATTTTTGATAAATTTTTTAATGTGATTTCTTTTGGCTCTCTTCCTCTTAACCCAGGTATAGATACAATTTCTGTTTCTTTATTTTCTCCTGGCCAAGCAGAACCAAACTTAATTTTTAATAATTCAGCTTGTTTTTCAATGATAGAACAACCTTCTTTAACATCATCTGTAATTACATTTCCTCCAAAAGGAATGACAGCAGTATGTCTGATAATTCCGTCTTTAAAAATTGCTAAATCTGTAGTTCCGCCTCCTATATCAATGAGAGCGACTCCCGCTTCTTTTTCTTCCTGACTTAATACTGCTGAAGCCGAAGCTAAGGGTTCTAATGTAATTTCACTTAACCCTAAACCCGCACTTTTTACACATCGTCCAATATTTCTAATTGATGAAACTTGACCAACAACAACATGAAAATTAGCTTCCAAACGACCACCATACATACCTATTGGCTCTTTGATATCTGCTTGAGAATCTACTTTAAATTCTTGTGGTAATACGTGAATAATTTCTTCTCCCGGTAACATCACCAACTTATGAACTTGATTCACTAAGTCTTCAATATCATCTTCATCTATAACTTCATCAGCATTATTTCTTGTGATATAATCACTATGATGTAAGCTTCTTATATGCTGACCAGCAATACCAACAACAACATCTTCAATCTTTACACCAGAAACACTTTGTGCTTCATCTACCGCTTGTTGAATTGATTGAATCGTTTGTGTAATATTACTTACAACTCCACGTTTCACGCCTAGGCTTTTAGCTTTTCCGATACCAACAACCTCAATCTTGCCATATTCGTTTTTACGACCAATCATGGCAACAATCTTGGTTGTACCAATATCTAAACCAACAGCTATTTTATTGTCTTCCATTTTGATTTATTTAATGCACACAACTTGGTTGTGATATTTTAAATTTATTAAATTGTAATTTTTAATAGTTTTATCTTTAAATGTTTTGCTGTAAAAAGCTTTCAACTTCTTAAATTTTGTTTCCATTTCAGATAATTTTCCAAAATTTATTTTATAATCACCACTTCTCACAGAAAACTTATACTCATGAACTTCAGATTTTTCAATTCCAACAATCTCTTTATGTAAAAATTCATCCCCTAATATTAAAGAAATCAAAGGTAAAATCTCGTTAACAGCTTCCACATTTTCAACTCCCGAAATCAACATTACTCTTGCAGAATAATTATTGGACAAAGGGACTTTTACTCCTTGTTTATCAATGTAATAAGAGCCACTTTTTAAAACAATTCTAGCAACAGGTATCCGTTGTTTAATAATTGTTTTTAGTCTGCCATCAATCGTTAAAAAAATGGTTGCATTTTCTACATATGGATTTTTGGACACTCTATTCTCTAATCCGTATAAATTTATCACAGATTTCGCTTGGTTTTGCACTGTTTCTTTATTTTGTATTAACAATTTATTAACCATTGAATATGTTAAAAAATTATTATCCCCTTCTTCAAATTCTACAATAGGCTCTGCTATTTTTATTTGCAGATTTCTTGTTGATGAAAAACTGTACAAAAACCCTAAACCCACCATCAAAGCTGGAAATAACAAGTATTTTAAAACCTTTCTGAATTTCATTTTCTTGAATTATAAAAGTTTATTTTTACTTCATTTACCATTTCTCCAATGTCACCAGCACCTAACATTACAACTACTTTTGCTGTCGATTTTTTAATATCTTTTATTAAATTATTTTTTTGAACCAATTTTTTATGCTTGTTCTCTATTTTATGAAATAACCATTCAGAACTTACCCCAGCAATTGGTAATTCTCTTGCTGGATAAATATCTAATAATAAGATTTCATCAAATTTTGATAATGCAGTTGCAAAATCATCGATAAAATCTCTTGTTCTAGAAAATAAATGTGGTTGAAAAACAGCCAATACTTTTTCTTTGGGATACATTTCTCTTATGGAATTTTCTACTGCATTTATTTCTGTTGGATGATGTGCATAATCATCAATCAAAACAAAGTCACTCGTTTTTATTTTATAAGAAAACCTACGTTTCACCCCTTTAAAAGTTGACAAACTTAATTTAATTTTTTTTGCGGGAACACCATATACATCTGCCATTGCAAATGCAGCTAAAGCATTCATTACATTATGCTTACCTGGTAAATAGAATTCAATATTTTTTATACTTTCTGATGGTGTTTGGACATCAAAAATATACTTTCCACTTTCAATTTTTAAATTAAAGGCTCTGTAATCTGCGGCTTCGTTTACAGCATAGGTTAACCCTTTTAAAGGCAATCCTTTTGCAATGATTAATGTACCTGAAACTTTATTTGCAAACTCTACAAACGATTCTTCTAAAACTGCTGCTTCTCCATAGATATCTAAATGATCAGCATCCATAGAAGTTATACAAGCAATATTAGGACTCAATTGTAAGAAAGATCGATCAAACTCATCTGCTTCAACAACCGAAACTTTGTCTTCACCCAAAATTAAATTTGAATTGTAATTTTCAGCAATTCCACCTAAAAAAGAAGTCGCTTTTTGTTGATGCATAATATGTCCTAAAATAGAAGAAGTTGTAGTTTTCCCATGCGTTCCAGCAACAGCCAGACAAAAAGTGCTTTCTGTAATTTTACCTAAAACTTCTGCTCTTTTTAAAACCTTAAAATTATTATTTAAGAAGTAATTTAATTCTGTATGATTTTCGGCAATTGCTGGTGTGTACACAACCAAGGTTTTATCCTTATCTAAAAAAGAAATTGGTATGTTCTTTAAACTATCTTCAAAATGAATTTCAACACCCAATTCCTCTAAACTCGAAATTATTTGAGACGGAGTTTTGTCATAACCAGCCACAAGCTTTCCATTGGATGCAAAGTAACGAGCAATTGCACTCATTCCAATACCTCCAATACCAACAAAATAAATGGTCTGTATCTTTTTTAAATTCACTTTTTTAATAGTTTTTCAATCTCATTTACAATATCTGTTGTTGCTCCTGGCAATGCTAATTCTTTTATATTCTCTGATAAATGCTCTTGCTTTCCTATATCTTTTAAAAGCGTTTCAAAAACAATAGGAAACGTTTCTAACTCACTTTCTTTTAACAAAATAGCTCCATGTTTATCTGCTATGGACTTTGCATTTTTTGTTTGATGATCCTCAGCTACATTTGGTGACGGAATAAAAATGACAGGTTTACCAACGATACACAACTCTGAAACTGAGCTTGCTCCTGCTCTAGAGATAATAATATCCGTGGCAGCATATGCCAAATCCATTCTATTCACAAATTCATGCACTTGCACGTAACTTAAGTCATTGTATTTATTATACTCGTCAAAATATAGCTTTCCGCATTGCCAAATAATTTGAACCTCTTGGTTTTTGAAGAATTCCAAATTACCTTCAACAAGCTGATTTATTTTTCTTGCACCTAAACTTCCACCTAAAACCAAAATTGTTTTATTCGTTTTATGCAACTTAAAAAAATCTTTTGCTTCTTGTTCTTTGGAATAAATCGTCAACAAATCTTGACGAACAGGATTTCCTGTTTTTACCATTTTATCCAAAGGAAAAAAACGTTCTAAATGGTCATAGGCCACACAAATTTTGCTGGCTCTTTTACTCAACAATTTATTAGTAATTCCTGGGAAAGAGTTCTGTTCTTGTATTAAAGTAGGAATACCCTTTCTACTTGCCACTATTAAAGTTGGCCCACTCGCAAAACCTCCAGTGCCAATTGCTATATCAGGTTTAAATTGTTTGATAATTTTTCTTGCTTCCCACAAACTACTAATCAATTTAAAAGGAAAGGATAAATTATCTAGGGTTAATTTTCTTTGCACTCCAGAAATCCATAAGCCTTTTATATCATAACCAGCTTGCGGAACTTTTTCCATTTCCATTCTATCTTTAGCACCCACAAAAAGAAAATTTGCATCTGGATAGCGTAATTTAAATTCGTTAGCAATGGCTATTGCAGGATAAATATGACCTCCTGTTCCTCCTCCAGAAATAAGTATATTATATGGTTTCATGTAAAATATCTAAAGGGTTATCATCTAAAATATCTTCCTCTTCTACTTCTTTTGCTGCGCTTACACTAAGAATCATTCCTAATGCAAAACATGTCATCCAAATAGAAGTACCTCCACTACTAATTAATGGCAACGTTTGTCCAGTAACTGGAAACAAGTTGGCAGCAACAGCCATATTTATGGTCGCTTGAAATATAATTGGACAACCAACACCAACAACTAACAATGTTCCAAAAATGGTAGTTGTTTTTCTAATAACTACAAAAATTCTGAAGAGCAGCAAAAAGTAAATAAAAACGATTAAAAAACCACCTAATAAACCATATTCTTCAACAATAATTGCAAAAATAAAATCTGATGAAGATTGTGGTAAAAAGTTTTTCTGAACACTTTTACCAGGACCAACTCCTACCGGACCTCCTGTTGCAATTGCAATTTTTGCCTTTTGTACTTGATACGCTTCTTTATCTTCTGAATCTGAAAAATTCTCAATTCGATTTTGCCAAGTTTGCACTCTATTTGGCATTGCGTCTGGAAAGGCTTTTGCTATTAAAACAAAAAACAATAATATTACTAATCCAGTTCCTATAATAAATCCTAAATATTTTAATGGGTATCCTCCAATAAAAGTCAGCATTAAAGTCATAGCAAAAATGATGGCGGTTGTTGAGAAATTTGCAGGCAATATTAATATTAAAACTGCAGCTACTGGCACCCAAAGTTGCCATACACTTTCTTTAAAATTGATTTCTTTTTCTTTGTTTTTAGCTAAATATCGCGCTACATAAACCATCAACACTAAACCTGCTAAAGTAGATGTTTGAAAACCGATACCTGCAATACGAATCCATCTACTTGCATTCGCCCCTCCAATTATAGTTCCTTGCGCCAATGTAAAAACCAATAAGACAATTACAATGGGAAGCATTAATACAGATCCTCCTGAGAAATATCTGTAAGGAATTTTATGAACTCCGTAAATAATGCCAAAACCCATAATTAATAAAACCATGTGTTTTAGTAAATACCCTAAAGTAGAACCAGAACCAACAACATATACCAAGTTTGTGCTTGCACTATACACAGGCATAAAAGAGAATATTGCCAAAATAGCAACAATTGCCCAAATGGTGTGATCTCCTTTTATATGTTGAAAAATAGTTTTCATTTTTAGGTTTACAGATACGTAAGTATTTAAATTTTTAGATGATTAAACCTTTTTAAAGACTTTTTACTGCTCTTTTAAATTGACGCCCTCTGTCTTCATAATTATCAAATAAATCAAAACTAGCGCAAGCAGGAGATAATAAAACCACTTCTCCTCTTTCTGCTAACTTATGAGATACTTTTACCGCTTCTTCGGCTCCGGCAGTTTCAACAATAATATCTACTACATTACCAAACGTATTTTTAATTTTTTCATTATCAAGACCTAAACAAACAATTGCCTTTACTTTTTCTCTAACCAAAGGCAATAAATCATTATAATCATTCCCCTTGTCTACACCTCCAACGATCCAAACTGTGGTTTTATCCATGCATTCTAATGCATAAAAAGTTGCATTTACGTTCGTTGCTTTAGAATCATTGATATATTCTACATCCTTGACCTTTGCAACATTTTCTAAACGATGTTCTACACCTTCAAAATCTTCTAAACTTTCTTTTATAACTTGTTTTCTAGCCTTTAATAATTGCGCAGCCATACTTGCTGCCATAGCATTTTTTGTATTATGTTTTCCTTTAATTGATAAAGTTGATAACGGCATGTTAATTAGGTCTTTATTAATGTTGATGATTATATTATTATCTTTGATATAGGCTCCATATTCCAATTCTTTTTCAAGCGAAAACGGAACTAATTTTGCACTTGTTTTATTTTCTTTTAACCAATTATTGATTACAGGATCATCTGCATCATAAATTAAATAATCAGTTTCTTTTTGATTCTTTGTGATTCTAAATTTTGAGGCAATGTATTTATCAAAATCATACTCATAGCGATCTAAATGATCTGGTGTAATATTGGTTAAAATTGCAATGTGACTTTTAAAATTTTCTATGCCATCTAACTGAAAACTACTTAATTCTAAAACATAATTCTCATACGTTTCCTCAGCAACTTGTTGTGCAAAACTATCTCCAATATTCCCAGCAATTCCAACACTTAATCCCGCTTTTTTTAAAATATGATGTGTTAATAATGTTGTGGTTGTTTTTCCATTTGAACCTGTAATCCCAATAATTGTTGCATTTGTATATTGTGCTGCAAATTCAATTTCCGAAATAACCTTTATTGAGTTCTCCATCAATTTTTGAACTATTAAAACTTTTTCCGGAATCCCCGGACTTTTTACCACTGCATCAGCATTTAAAATCTTACTTTCTGTATGCTGATTTTCCTCAAAATCAATTTCATTATTTAAAAGAACTTTTTTATATTTATTTAATATTTTGTTGTTATCTGAAACAAAAACTTCGTACCCTTTTCGTTTTCCTAAAATTGCAGTCCCTACTCCACTTTCTCCTCCTCCTAAAATCACTAACCTTTTCATCTATCTCAATTTCAAAGTAACAATTGCGAAGACCGCTAAAAGAATTCCAACAATCCAAAAACGAACAACAATCTTACTTTCATGATAACTCAACTTTTGATAATGATGATGTAAAGGCGCCATTTTAAAAATACGTCTACCTACTCCAAATTTCTTCTTTGTGTATTTAAACCAAGAAACCTGCATGATTACTGAGAGATTTTCTACAACAAAAATTCCTGCTAAAATCGGCAACAATAACTCTTTACGAATTGAAATTGCGATTACCGCTATAATCCCTCCAATTGTTAAACTTCCTGTATCTCCCATAAAAACTTGAGCAGGATATGTATTGTACCACAAAAACCCAATTAAAGCTCCTGCAAATGCCAAAATAAAAACAGTCATTTCTCCAGAATTTGGGATATACATTACATCTAAGTAATCAGCAAAAATTATGTTACCAGAAACCCAAGCAAAAACAGCTAATGTTATTACAATAATTGCTGATGAACCTGCTGCTAAACCATCGATTCCGTCAGTTAAATTTGCTCCATTGGAGACTCCTGTAACAATAAAAACAGTGATAAAAATGAAAACGATCCATCCATGTTTTTCATAACCTTCACCCAAAAAACGCAACGCTTTTGAATAATCTAATTCGTTATCTTTTAAAAACGGAACGGTAGTTTTGGTAGATTTGTGAGCCTCACCAAAAACTTTTTTCCTTCCATTCTCTTGCATAACTTGCTGCTGCAGTGGTAATTGTTCTTTAATCGTAACTCCATCATTAAAATATAACATTGACCCTACAATCAGCCCTAGACCAACCTGACCTAAAATTTTAAACTTCCCTTTTAAACCATCTTTATCTTTTTTAAACACTTTGATATAATCATCTAAAAAACCAATAAAACCCATCCAAAATGTAGTGATTATCAAAATCACAATGTAAATATTATCTAATTTCGTTAATAAAATTACAGGAATTAACGTTGCTAGAATAATGATAATTCCTCCCATAGTTGGAGTTCCAGATTTTTGTTTCTGCCCCTCTAAGCCTAAATCTCTAACCGTTTCTCCTACTTGTTGTTTTTGCAAAAATTTAATAATTCTTTTACCAAAAATTGCTGAAATCAATAAAGACAAAATAAAAGCTGCTGCTGCTCTAAATGTGATAAATTGAAACACACTTGCACCTGGAAAACTAAATTGACTTTCTAAATATTCGAATAAATAATACAGCATTTTAGTTCTTTTTTAATTGATTAAAACAGTTTGTTACTTCTTCTAAATCATCAAAATGAGAGCGAACTCCATTCACTTCCTGATAATTTTCATGTCCTTTTCCAGCAATTAATATAATGTCCCCAGTTTCTGATAGTTTACAAGCTGTTTTTATTGCTTGTCTTCTATCTAAGACGGTTAATGTTTTTCTATAGTTTTCAGGCGAAACACCATCTTCCATTTCATCTAAAATAGTTTGAGGGTTCTCGGACCTAGGATTATCTGAAGTAAAAATTGCCTGAGTGCTTAATTGAGATGCAATATGCGCCATTTTTGGTCTTTTTGTTGCATCTCTATCACCTCCGCAACCGACTACAGTAATCACTTTTTCGTTTCCTGTTCTAATATCATTAATCGTTTCTAATACGTTTCTCAAGGCATCAGGAGTGTGAGCATAATCAATAATTGCCGTGTTACCTTCCTCAGAAATTACATATTGAAAACGACCACTTACACTTTCTAATTGACTTACAATAGTTAGAATTTCTAATTTTTCTAACCCTAATAAATCTGCAGTTGCAATAATTGCAGTTAAATTATAAATATTAAAAACGCCAATTAATTTAGTCCAAACTTCAGTTCCATCGACAGAAATTAAAGTTCCAGAAATTTGCTTTTCTAAAATTTTCACTTTATAATCTCCTACTGTTTTTAGAGCATATGTTTTCTTTTTTGCTTTGGTGTTTTGCAACATAAAGTTGCCATTTTTATCATCAATATTTGTCAAAGCAAAAGCCGATTTTGGCAAAGAATCGAAAAATGATTTTTTCACATTTCTATATTCGGCAAATGTGTCGTGATAATCTAAATGATCATGAGAAAGGTTTGTGAAAATTCCACCAGCAAATTTTAAGCCTTCTGTTCTTTTTTGATGAATTCCATGAGAACTCACTTCCATAAAACAGAATTCTACACCAGCATCTAGCATCATATCTAAATACTTGTTAATCGCCACTGAATCTGGAGTTGTATGCGTCGCTTTAAACTCAACTTCATCAACTAAAACTTTAACAGTAGAAAGCAATCCAACTTTATAACCAGCTTTATAAAATAACTGATACAATAGCGATGCAATTGTTGTTTTCCCATTGGTCCCTGTAACTCCAACTAAAGGAAATTTAGTTGAAGGATTTTCATAAAAGTTAGAAGCCATAACCGCCAGAGCAACATTCGCATCATCAACTTGCACATACGTAATTCCTTCTTTTATATCCGAAGGAAAAACTTCACAGATAATTGCAATTGCACCTAAAGAAATCACTTTATTTATAAACAAATGACCGTCAACAGAAAAACCTTTTTGAGCAATAAAAACATCATTTTTTTCAATTTTCCTAGAATCGAAAACAAGTTGATTTACATCAATATTTGTAACTCCAAATACTTGGTTGATTGCAACCTTATATAATATGTCTTTTAAATTTTTCAGTTTACGATAATTTTAAAATAATGGTGGTTCCTTTCACTAATGTTTCTCCCTTTTTTATCGATTGATATTTTACTTTTCCCACTCCAGTAATCTTTACTTTCAAACCAATATTTTCTAATAGAGAAACGGCATCCATACCAGACATTCCTTGAACATTTGGTATATATGTATGTTCTTTATTAATAACTTTAGTATATTTTTTATATTGATTTACTATACTTTCAAATTCAACTTTATCTTTTACAGATTGATTATCTATAGGTGTTGTGGTGTAAATTTTTTGAGCAATCTCTTTAAAGATTGGCGCTGCAACCGTAGCTCCATAATAACCTTTCTTTTTATTGGGATCATGCACAACTACAATACAAGAATATTTAGGTGCTTCTGCCGGAAAAAAACCTGCAAAAGAGGCCACATAACGTTCTGTTGAATAATGACCAGAAATAGTCTCTCCTTTTTCATTTTTATGTCTTGGAATATATTTTTTTGCAGTCCCTGTTTTTCCTGCCATAGAGAAATTAGAAGAATAGATATTCTTTGCAGTTCCTCTAATAACAACATTTTCCATCACTTTTCGAATCTTCTTTAAAGTTTGATCAGAAGCAATTTTAGAATTTACAATTTCAGTTTGAAAAATTTTCTCTATTTTATCTTGTCTTCTTAATTCTTTTACAAAGCGTGGTTTTACCATGACTCCATTATTTGCAACGGCATTATAAAACATCAATGTCTGCATAGGCGTAACAGAAACTCCATACCCCCAAGACATCCATGCCAGAGAAATTTTACTCCATCTTTTTTTATCTTTAGGGTTAGGGATATAGGGCAATCCCTCACCTTTTATTTGAAAACCAATTGGTTTTTTAAATCCGTATTTTTCTAGTTTACTTATAAATTTTCCAGGGTTCTGGTCATAATGTTCCCTTATTAATTTTACGATTCCGACATTGGATGAAACCTCAAAAACTCTCGCGGCAGAAATTTTCCCATAACCTCCTCTTTTAGAGTCTTCAACCTTTCTATTATAAATGTAAACTTTACCTTTCTCTGTATCCACCACTGTAGATGTATCAATTACTTTATCATCTAAAGCAGCCATTAAACTTGCTAATTTAAAAGTAGAACCCGGTTCATGACTTTCCCAAAGAGCATAATTCCTTTTTTCAAAATATTTTCCTTTTGAGGTTCTCCCTAAATTAGAGATTGCTTTTATTTCGCCCGTTGCAGTTTCCATAACCACAGCACAACCATGATCTGCTTCAAAATATTCTAATTGACGTAACAAGGCGTGATGCGTAATGTCTTGAATATTTACGTCTATTGTTGTAATGACATCGTGACCATCGATAGGCTCTTTTTCATTGACATCTGAAATTGGTTTCCATTGATTTTTTGCAATCTTCTGTTTCCAACGCAAACCATTTTCACCTTCCATAAAATCAGCAAAAGCACCTTCTATTCCAGCTTCACCTCTAAAATCATCATAACCAATTGTACGTTCTGCAATTTTACCAATAGGATGCGCACGAACAGTTTTATGCTCTGCAATAAATCCTCCCCTATAAACTCCCAATTTAAAAATTGGAAATTTTTTCATTTTTAGATAATCATTATAACCTACATTTCTAGCAATTAATAAATACCTATTTCGACGTTTTTTTGCTTTTCTTAATTTGTTTTGATAATACTCTGGAGAATTGCCAAACATCTGAAACAATTCTTCTGATAAAGCCATAAAATTATTCTCGAAGACATTACTGTTTACAGCAACAACATCCATCCTTATTGTATATTTAGACATTGAAGTCGCCAACAAATTACCGTCAGCTGCGTACACATTTCCTTTATTCGCTTTGATGGTATCTTGCTTTATAGTAAGTTCTGTTGCAAGTTTTTTATACTTTGCTCCTTGAGCATATTGAATATTTACAACCCTAAAAATAATAGCCAATAAAAAAAGCGTCATAAAACCAGCTACTATGTAGAATCTGGTAAGTATGCTTTTTTTGTGAGTTGCCAATATATTAATCTTTATAGGTTACTTTTATTTTTTTTGGTGGTGTTTCGGATGGTTTTAAACCTCTATCCTTCGCTTTTTTTCTGATACTAGACTCCATTTTCATTCGCATTAAAACGGTACCTGTATCTACATACTCTGCTCTTAATTCTCTTTTCCTCTTATTTAATTCTGATATTTTAATCACTTTTTTATCAGCATTATGAGCACTTGAAATCATAATTAACAGCAGTGCCACGACAAAAATTATAATTCGCCAGTTTTTGAAAGCTGATTCATCTGTAAGAAAACTCCCTCTAAAAAAATCATAAACTCCTTTTTTAACCTTTGACATAACTAACTGTTTGCTTTGGACCTATAACTTCTCAAAGTCGCTATTCTTAATTTCGCACTTCTAGCTCTATTGTTTATTTTAATTTCAGCCGCATTTGGAACAATTAATTTTCCTACTTTTTGCATAGGTTCGTTAGAATTACCAAAAACATCTTTCTCTAACTCACCACTAAACAAACCTGTTCTAATAAACCTTTTTACCAATCTATCCTCTAGAGAATGATATGAGATTACACTTAACCTTCCTTCCTCTTTTAAGAGGTTAGGCATCTGTCCTAAAAATTCTTTTAAAACATCTAACTCTTCATTGACTTCAATTCTAATGGCTTGAAATATTTGTGCTAAAATTTTATGCTCTTTTGCGTTTGGCAAATACTTTTTCAAAACTTTTTTCAACTGAAAACTAGTTTCAATTTTTTCTTCCTCTCTTTCTTCGACAATAGTCTTTGCGATATTTCTGGAGTTTCTTAACTCTCCATACAAAAACAATATCTCCGCTAACTTCTCTTCAGAATATTTATTTATAATTTCTTTTGCTGAAGTTTTAGATTTTTGATTCATTCTCATATCTAAATCTCCGTCAAAACGAGTTGAAAACCCTCTTTCGGCCTCATCAAATTGATGAGAGGAAACACCTAAATCTGCCAAAACTCCATCAACTTTTCTAATTCCATAAAACCTTAAAAAGCGAGAGATAAATCTAAAATTTTCAGGAATCAATACAAAACGTTCATCATCAATTAAGTTTCCTAAAGCATCTGGATCTTGATCAAATGCAAACAATTTCCCTTCATTTCCAAGTCTTTTTAAAATTTCCCTTGAATGTCCTCCACCTCCAAAAGTAACATCCACATAAACACCATCTTCTTTAATGGCTAGCGCATCTATACTTTCTTGCAATAAAACTGGATTATGATAATTCATTTTCATCCGTATTTCCCATTACCTCTTCAGCCAAATCTGCAAAATCTAAAGCTGCAGCATCAATTGCTTTTTCATATTTATCTTTATCCCAGATTTCAACAATATTTACTGATGATGACATGACTACTTGTTTTTGTATTCCTGCAAAATCACATAAATCTTTAGGAATTAAAATTCTACCGGTAGCATCTAACTCAACCATTCTAACACCCGCTGTAAACCTTCTTATAAAATCGTTATTTTTCTTTTTAAATCTGTTTAGTTTATTAACCTTCTCCATCATCAAATTCCACTCTTGCATTGGATACAATTCTAAACAAGGCTGAAAAACAGCTCTCTTAATAACGAAACCATCTTGTAACACCGAAGACAATTGCTTCTTGAAAGCTGATGAAAACATCACTCTTCCCTTGGCATCTGCCTTACATTCATATGTTCCAATTAAATTTATCACTCAAAAAAATTATCAATATCAAAAATATATAAAAATTACCACTTTTTACCACATTTTACCACATTGTTAATAAGTATTAAAAATCCTCTATATTTACACCCCTTTGAAAATTGTAAAAAGCCTTAGTAAACTGATATTGAAATCAATTATATATTATAAAAAAAAACTATCTTTGCGTTTACAATAAATCAAACATAAATCAATGACGGATAAGTTAAAAACTGAAGGTGGTTTCACCTATGCTGAAGCTGGAGAAGGACCTACAATCATTGTTTTACACGGACTAATGGGGGCTTTAAGTAATTTTGGCGCAACTTTTAATTATTTCTCCAATAATGGATTCAAAGTTTTAATTCCTGAATTACCACTGTATTCTCTGCCTCTTATAAAAACAAATGTCAAAAATTTAGCCGCGTTTTTAAAAGATTTTTTAGAATATAAAGAAATAGATAACGCCATTCTTTTAGGAAACTCATTAGGAGGTCATATTGCCTTATATTTCACCAAACATTATCCTGAAAAAGTAAAAGCACTTATACTTACTGGAAGTTCTGGTTTATATGAAAAAGCAATGGGTGATAGTTTTCCTAAACGAGGAAATTATGAATACATTGAACAAAAAGCACAGCAAGTTTTTTACGACCCAAAAACTGCCACTAAAGAATTGGTAGATGACGTCTATGAGACTGTAAACGACAGAATGAAAGCCTTAAAAACTTTATCTATTGCCAAAAGTGCCATCAGACACAATATGGCCAATGACCTGCTACATATGCAACAACCTGCTTGTTTAATTTGGGGAAAACAAGACGGAGTTACACCTCCTGAGGTTGCTGAAGATTTTAATAAATTATTACCAAATTCAGATTTGTTTTGGATTGACAAATGTGGCCATGCTGCAATGATGGAACAACCAGAAGAGTTTAATACTATTCTCCATAATTGGTTAACTTCTGGTAATATTTAAACTTTTGCAGTAAAGAATTTCAACAGCAAAGAACTTTTTATAATGAAAATAAAATCTGCAGAATTTGTGATGAGTAACAGTAATGTTACAAAGGCACCTAAAGACAGAATTCCTGAATACGCTTTTATTGGACGCTCTAATGTTGGCAAATCCTCATTAATAAATATGCTAATGGAGCGAAAAGATTTAGCAAAAATATCAGGAAAACCAGGAAAAACTCAGCTCATCAATCATTTTAGAATAAATGATGAATGGTTTTTAGTAGATTTACCAGGTTATGGGTATGCTCAAATCTCTAAAAAGAAAAGAACTATTTTTCAATATTTTATAGAGAACTACTTTAAAGAAAGAGAACAATTAGTTTGTACCTTTGTTTTGATTGATAGCAGACATGATCCGCAAAAAATCGATTTGGAATTCATGCACTTTTTAGGCGAAAACCAAATTCCTTTTTGCCTTGTCTTTACCAAAGCAGATAAACTAGGTAGCTCTAAATTAAATAAACAAATTACTTCCTATAAAAAGAAATTACTAAATTCTTGGGAAACTTTACCGATGACTTTTCTTACTTCTTCTTCCACTAGATTAGGTCGTAAAGAATTTTTAGATTTTATTGATAGCGTAAATGAGGATGTTGCAAAAGATTTTAAATAATCGCTCATGCATTCTACAAAAGAAAACTTACACGTTTTATTTGAAGACAATCATATAATTATTGTTAACAAACGTTCTGGAGATATCACACAAGGCGATAAGACGGGTGATAAACCTTTAAGCGATGTTGTAAAAGAATATGTTAAAGTCAAATACAACAAAGCTGGAAATGTTTTTTTAGGAGTTGTTCATAGATTGGACAGACCCACTTCTGGTGTTATTATTTTTGCAAGAACATCTAAAGCATTAGAACGTTTAAACAAAATGTTACGTGATAAAACAATTCGTAAAACATATTGGGCTATTGTAAAAGGCACTCCAAAAAAAGAAAAAGATACTTTAATAAATTTCCTGAAAAAGAATCCTAAGAACAACAAATCTTCTGTTTACAACAAAGAAATTACGGATTCTAAAAAAGCAATTTTACATTACAATGTCATCAAAAAATTAGATAATTATTCCTTAATAGAAATTGATCTAGAAACTGGAAGACATCATCAAATTAGAGCTCAATTATCATTTATTGGCTTTCCTATTAAAGGAGATTTAAAATATGGCTTTAATAGAAGTAATAAAGACGGAAGCATACACTTGCATGCTAGAAAAATAGTGTTTACTCACCCTGTTTCTAAAGAAGAGATTTCTATTATTGCACCTGGTCCTAACGAAGTAATTTGGAACGCTTGCAAGTAATTGGTATATTTAGAAAATAATTCTTCTTTAAATAATGAAAGCTTTCAAATATTTTTCAATATTCGTCGTTCCTTTTTTTGTATTCATCTCTTTCACCTGTAAAGGCTGGCTTACCTATATACCTGCTATTATTTTGTTTGGTTTAGTCCCTCTTATAGAATTTATGATAAAACCCAACAAGGTTAACTTCAACAAAGAAGAAGAAAAAATTGAAAAAGAAAACAAGTTGTATACCTATCTCTTATATGCTACTGTATTTGTACAAGTGCCCTGTTTAATATTTTTTTTATACGCAATACAAGAAGCAAATTTAACAAATTTAGAAATTTTTGGACGTATATTTTCTATGGGAATCATGTGTACAATTATTGGTATAAATGTTGGCCATGAATTAGGGCACAGAAACAATAGAATTGATCAATTTATTGGTGAAATTTTATTACTCACTTCGTTAAATACTCATTTTTTACCTTACCATAATGGAGGGCATCATTATAATGTTGCAACTCCAAATGATGCTGCAACTGCAAGAAAAAACGAGGTATTATTCACGTTCTGGATTCGCTCTCATTTCTCAAGTTACATTGAAGCATGGAAACTAGAAAACAAAAGAATGATTCAAGAACAAAGAAGCTGGTTTCATCATCAAAATAGAATGGTTATTTATTCAATTTGTAATGTTGTATTTTTAAGTTTGATTTACTTTTTCTTTGGAAAAACAGTCCTACTATATTTTATAGCTGCTGCGGTTATTGGAATTGCTTTCCTTGAAACTGTGAACTACATAGAACATTATGGCTTGCTCAGAAAAAAGAATGAAAATGGTCGTTATGAAAAAGTAAAAAGAAATCATTCTTGGAATTCAGATCATCAAGTTGGACAAATTTTGTTGTTCAATTTATCACGTCATTCAGACCATCATTATAATGGATCAAAACATTATCAACTTTTAAAAACAGTACCAGAAAGTCCCCAAATGCCAACAGGATACCCAGGAATGATGTTACTTTCGTTCTTTCCACCTCTTTGGTTTTGGTTGATGAATAAAAAAATACAAAAACTCTCATAAATTTTATGTCCCAAGAAAAAACAGTATCTGAGGCTATACACTATAGACGTTCAGTAAGAATTTACGACAATGAAAAATCAATAGATAAAACCATTGTTAAAAAATGTATTGAACAGGCTTCTTTAGCCCCGAACAGTAGCAACATGCAATTATGGGAATTTTATCATATTACATCCAAAGATATTATAGATAAGATTGCGCCATTTTGTTTTAATCAAAATGCAGCAAAAACAGCTCAACAATTAGTAGTTTTTGTTGTTCGAAAAGATTTATGGAAAAAGAGAGCCAAAGCTAATTTAAGCTTTATGGATGCTAATTTTGGCGCAAATAATCCGAAAACAAAACAAAGTAGTAGAGAAAAAGTAGCAAGAAATTATTATGGAAAAATAATCCCTTTTGCATATGCAGATTTTTTAGGAATTTTGGGTTATTTTAAATTCTTAATGACTCTTATTATCGGCCTTTTTAAACCTATTTACAGGGAGGTTAGAAAAAGTGACATGAGAATTGTTGCTCATAAAACTTGTGGTTTAGCCGCCCAAAACTTTATGCTCTCAATGGCGGCAGAAGGTTATGATACTTGCCCAATGGAAGGATCAGATACTTGGCGAATAAAAAATTTACTTGGCTTGCCATTTGCCTCAGAGGTAAATATGATTGTTTCTTGCGGAATTAGAAAACCTGAAGGTGTTTATGGTGATCGATTTAGAATTCCTTTTGAAGAAGTTTATAAGGAAGTATAGAAAAAATGAAAAGCTAAAACAACTTTAGCTTCTCATTAAATCAATCATTTTTTAGGCTTCAAAACCAGCAAATTTTTACTTCTTTCGATTTCAGATTGATTAATTTTCATTTTCACAAACTCACCATTCAAATATTTTTGAGCTTGGTCTTTATAATGTTTACTAAAGACCCTGCCAGATTGACCTGTAGGCACAATTGCGAAACTATTTTCTACATCTGAGAAATCCACAACCCTTCTGGTTGAAGGCCCCGCTTTCACTTTATAAACACCCGTAGAATCAATATCGTAAATTTGATTATTAATTACTTGATCTCCTCCAGCGGTTACAAAAGGACCTACATTAAAATATTTTCTTAAACCTGCAACTTCACCAACTGCATGTTTATATTCTACAGAAATAACTCTTTTCCATGTCCAATCTTCAACATTCCCTCCTAATTGGTTTTGTAAGAAAGCAAACGCATTTTTAAAAGATGTATTGATAATATCTTCTTTATTTTCAATTTTATCCTTGGTCATAATATTGTCCCACCAAACAGAATTCACTCTTTTTGCTTGCACTGGTAATATCTTCTCTATGAAAGGCGTATTCGCAAACTGACTGTAAGATTTTCCCATTTCATCTGCAAAAGTGTTTTTCTGAAACTCATATACCATTCGATTATAAATTACAGGTCCAACTTCTTCTATCTCAAAATTACCTTTCCAGTTTTTTAAAAAATAAATTGCTTTTTTCTCACTCACAGACAAATCTCTCTGATTTATTGATTTTATAAGATCAGCAATAATAATTGGTGCATTTGGAGAAGTAACATCGAACATCATTTTTGCAACATCTTCCTTGGTCCAATCATTTTTTGGCTCTAACAAATTGACAATTCTTTTACCTCTATCTTCATTTAAATAATATCCAGGATATAGCATTCCTGCAACAGAATCTGGCTGATTGTTTGCAGAATACACATAATTCCACCTTGGATTTACCGCTTGCGGATTTTCTTCAAAATCTAAATACCCTAGAATTTCATCCTTTCCAGAAGCTCCATCTAAATAGGTTTTTGTGTATAAAGAATCTCTATAAGTATATAATTTTCCGGAAGCAAACCAGGCAATATTATTTTCCGCATCACCATACATCATATTTAAACCTGGTGCATGTAATTTACTGGCTCCTTTTTTAAATTCTGATAAATTATTAGCATGAGAAATCTCATAAGCTACATCCAAAATTTGATTTTTACCTTTAGTATAAATCCATTGCATAGCAATTGAACGCTCATCATCTAAATGATCAATAATTCCATTCATTACAGGTCCATGCTTACTTACTTTTATCTCATAAACACTGTCTTTTCTATCTTTAATTTTAATACGTTTTTCAATTAATTTATAATCTATAAATCTATTTTCTGATGTATATTGATTTCTGTTTTCGGGATTTTCTTGTTCCACATAAAAATCTATATCATCATTTTCAAACATCGTTAAACCAAAAGCGTAGTCTTTATTATGCCCTAAAAGTGGAAAAGGAATTAGTGCTAAATGAAATCCATACATTTCATAATCCGGAGTTGTTACATGCGCTTGATACCAAACTGATGGTTGGGAAAAACCAATATGAGGATCATTAGCAAAAATCACCTTTCCATTCTTCGTTTTGTCTGCTCCAATAACCCAAGAATTACTTCCTATAAAAGGCGATATTGGCAAAACATCATACAAATCATTTATAGCTTTTGCAAAACGCCCTGTTAATGCTGCATTTTTCTCATTTTTAATAATAGTCAGGTTTTCAGACTCTCCTCCTATTAATTCTTTAAAGTAAGTATCTCCTAATTTCTCATTCACTTCGGTTAAAAGCGGATCTGTTTTGTGCGCTATTGCAAAACTAAAAGCCATATAACCAAATACGTTATACATATCTTTTAATGTATAATTTTCTTTTTCTACACCAACTAAAGTAAACTCTAAAGGTGTTTTCCCTTCTTCTATGTATTGATTTAACCCATCTAAATAGGCCATTGCTAATTTATATTTTGGCGAATTTTTATCCAAATTAGCGATGGTTTTCTCTGACGCTTCTTCAATTCCTAAACCAGAAAAAAGTTTGTCTGTTCTTATCAATTTTTCTCCAAAAATTTCTGACAATCGTCCAGAAGCAATTCTTCTAATCAATTCCATTTGCCACAACCTGTCCTGAGCATGCACATATCCTAGCGCCATATAAGCATCTTTTTGATTTTTAGCATAAATATGCGGAACACCAATATCATCAAAATAAATACTTACTTCTTCAGATAAATTTTTAATTTTAATCTCATCATTATAATTTGGGTGATATGTTTTTGAAAACAACCAAACTCCAACTATGAACAGTACTAATAATCCAATAATAATTTTTAGAAGTTTTTTAAAAAATTTCATTTGAAAACATTTTATATAACCAAAGATAAAAGAATAATATCGTATTTTTGTTTTGTTCATAGAAATCTGACTCATGAAAAAAATTCAAATGGTTGACTTACAAAGTCAATATCAAGAAATAAAACAAACTGTAGACAATTCTATACAAGAAGTTCTTAACTCATCTACTTATATAAATGGACCTTTAGTTAAAGAGTTTCAAAAAGATTTAGAAGAATACCTAGATGTAAAACATGTAATTCCTTGCGCAAATGGAACCGATGCTTTGCAAATTGCAATGATGGGTCTTGGCCTAGAACAAGGAGATGAAGTTATTACCGTAGATTTCACGTTTGCAGCCACAGTAGAAGTAATAGCACTTTTAAAACTGACTCCTGTTTTGGTTGATGTTGATGAAAAAACGTTCAATATAAATATTGATGCTTTAAAAAGAGCGATTACTCCAAAAACTAAAGCAATTGTTCCTGTTCATTTATTTGGACAAGTTGCAAATATGGATGCTATTTTAGAAATTGCAAAAGAGCACAATCTATTTGTAATTGAAGACAATGCACAAGCCATTGGGGCAGATTATACTTTTAAAAACGGAACAAAACAGAAAGCTGGAACGATAGGACATGTAGGAACAACCTCTTTTTTTCCATCAAAAAACTTAGGTTGTTATGGAGATGGTGGAGCAATTTTTACAAATGATGATGAACTTGCTCACACATTAAGAGGCATTGTAAATCATGGAATGTATACACGTTACTATCATGATGTTGTTGGTGTAAATTCTAGATTAGATTCTATTCAAGCAGGCGTTTTAAAAGCCAAACTACCTTTATTAGATACTTATTGTGAAGCCAGAAGAAATGCTGCGCGTTTTTACAATACAGCTTTTGCTAACAATACCAATATTATTACACCCACAACAAATGCTTGTGGAGAAATTTGTGCTACTTGTAATTGCCACGTTTTTCATCAATACACATTGCAAATCACCAATGGTAAACGTGATGAATTACACAAGCATTTATTAGAAAATGAGATTCCAAATGCCATTTATTATCCTGTCGCTTTGCATTCTCAAAAAGCCTATGTTGACGACAGGTACAAAGAAGAAGATTTTCCTGTAACCAATAAATTGATAAAAACGGTAATTTCTTTGCCTATGCATACAGAATTAAATAAAGAACAACTAAGTTTTATTACACGAACAATTACAAATTTCTTAAAATAAAAAAAACAACACACCCCTAAAATGAAAAAAATATTAGTAACAGGAGGCTTAGGCTTTATAGGTTCTCACACTGTAGTAGAACTACAAAACAAAGGTTTTGAAGTAGTAATTATAGATAACTTATCTAATACCACAATTGATGTATTAGGTCAAATTACAGAAATTACTGGAACAAAGCCAGACTTTCATCAGATAGATCTGCGGATTAAAAACGATGTAAAAGATTTTTTTAAGAACAATCATGTTGATGGTATTATACATTTTGCTGCTTATAAAGCTGTTGGTGAAAGTATGGGCGAACCTTTAGAATATTATGAAAATAATTTTAACTCATTAATTTATTTATTGCAAGAAATGAGAGACAGAAAATTAGATAATTTTATTTTCTCTTCTTCTTGCACAGTATACGGACAAGCAGATAAACTACCTATAACAGAAGAGGCACCAGTAAAAGCAGCAGAATCTGTTTATGGAAATACAAAACAAGTTGGTGAGGAAATTATTAAAGACACAAGCAAAGCACATAATATCAATGCAATTGCTTTGCGTTATTTTAATCCTATAGGTGGTCATCCATCTATAAAAATCGGAGAATTACCTCTTGGAGTTCCTCAAAATTTAATCCCATTTATCACACAAACTGCAGCAGGAATGCGTGAAGAATTATCTGTTTTCGGTAATGATTATCCTACAAAAGATGGAACTGCAGTTCGCGATTATATCGATGTTGTAGATTTAGCCAGGGCACATATTGCAGCTTTAAGAAGGCTTATCGATAAAAAAAATAAAAAATCTTTTGAATATTTTAATGTTGGTTCAGGTAATGGAAGTTCTGTTTTAGAAATTATTAATACTTTCGAAAAAGTAAATAATATAAAACTAAATTATAAAATTGTTGGAAGACGTGAAGGTGATGTAGTAGTTGCTTTTGCTGATACTGCAATTGCAAATAAAGAATTGAATTGGAAAACAGAAATAAGCCTAGAGAAAACTTTAGAAACTGCTTGGAAATGGCAACTAAAGCAAACTGTTTAAGATTTTAAATTCTTTTTAATGAATTCATTTAATACCTCAAAAGTCATTCAGCTTTTGAGGTTTTAAATTTTTTAACAATCTAATTTTAACCCTTTACAGGAACAGAAACAATTGTATTTCCCCAACCTAAATACATAGTTGTACTATCTCCTTCACCATCAAAAACAATAGAAAATGCTTCAATTAATTTTTCTGATTTTGAGAATTTACCACTAACCCTTGCTACATCTTGTTCTTGTTTATAAAAATAAGAACCCCAAATATTTTTATGGTTGCTTAAAATAACCGTCCAATCTCCATCTGTAGGAATCGTAAACAGTGTATATGTACCCGCTTTTACTTCTTTATCTCCAAAAGTTACGTCTTTATAAAATGTAATTTCTGCTGCTTCATTTGCACCTGTTCTCCAAACTTTATCATTTGGAACCAATTTATCTAAAGACCTGCCTTTTAATTGAGGCCTACTATAAACTACTTTTACAAGTTTATTAGCTTCTCTCCAATTATTAGGATGAGCAGCAGCATCCATAGGACTTACATCGATTTTTGAAAATTCCTGTGCTGTAAATTCTGTTGATGAAATTAAAGTAATCGTAAAAATTATAATTGATAAAATAGCTTTTTGCATGGGACTAAATATTTAAGTTTTTATTTGTGTTCAGATTAGGAATCAAAGTTAGAAAACCTATCATTTAAAGATTACTAATATTCTGTTAAGGTTTTAATGACAGCCGCAATCAGTATTGCAATTTTTGTCTTTCTTTGTAGGAAAAACATATTTCTTTATTAAAAAAACAATAGCTAAAGCAACTACAAAATAAACAACAACTTCTTGCATTAACTTAAAATTTGATAGGTTAAAAATGATGAAATATAAGCCAACAAAGCCATCCCAAATAACTGGATTAGTGGCCATTTCCATGTTTTAGTTTCACGCTTTACAATCGCAAAAGTTGCCATACATTGCATTGCAAAAGCATAAAAAACCATTAACGACATGCCAACAGGAAAATTAAAACGCTTCTTGCCTGTATCAGGATTTATTTCTGATGCCATTTTTTGTTTAATAGTGGTTGTATCTTCATCATCTGCTTCCACACTGTATATTGTTGCTAACGTACCTATAAATACTTCCCGTGCTGCAAATGATGTTATTAATGCAATTCCTATTTTCCAATCATATCCTAAAGGCCTTATAACTGGTTCTATTGTTTTTCCAAGAGTTCCTATATAAGAATTTTCTAATTTTACGGAAGCTATTTTTTGTTGAATTTCATCTTCATTTAAATTCTGATTGTCACTATTTTCAATAACCGATTCTTCGGCATATTGATAATCTGAACCTCCATTTGAAGCCAAAAACCATAAAACAATTGACAATGCTAAAATAATTTTTCCTGCTCCGAAAACAAAAGCTTTTGTTTTTTCTACAACCTCAAAAAACACATTTTTTATAGATGGTAATTTATAGTTTGGCATTTCTACTACGAAAAATGATTTTGATTCTACTTTTAAAGTTTTATGCAAAATATAGGCAGCCAATATGGCCGACAGAAAACCTAAAGCATATAAAGAAAGTAGCACTAATCCTTGTAAGTTTAAAAATCCAAAAATTTTTTCATCTGGAATTATCAATGCAATTAAAATAGCATAAACTGGCAATCTTGCAGAGCATGTTGTAAAAGGAACTACTAAAATAGTAATCAATCTTTCTTTCCAACTAGAAATAGTTCTAGTTGCCATAATTGCGGGAATTGCACATGCTGTTCCAGAAATTAACGGAATTACACTTTTACCGTTCATTCCAAAACGCCTCATTATTTTGTCCATTAAAAAGACTACTCTGCTCATATACCCGGTTTCTTCTAGAATGGCAATGAATAAAAATAAAATGGCAATTTGTGGTATAAATATGATTACTCCTCCTATTCCAGGAATAATTCCTTCTGTCAATAAATCTGTAAACACACCACTGGGTAAATTACTTTTTGTAAAGTCTGATAGTTGCGCAAAAGTAGCATCAATAAAATCCATTGGCACGGAAGCCAAATCGAAAATAGATTGAAAAATAACTAATAAAATCAAACTAAATAATACATAACCAAAAATTCTGTGTGTGAAAATTTTATCTAATCTACCACGCAAATCTGTTGCCTTCGTCTTGTCTATTATATAGGTTTTCTTTAAAATTTTATTGATTTCTTGGTAGCGGTAAATGGTTTCTTTATGCTGATATTTCTTTAGTTTAGAAACATCTTGTTTAAATGCTAAAAGCTTCTCTTTTTCCTCTTTAGTTATGGTTTCTGGAAAATTATTTTGAGTAACCATCAGCCATAATTCATACAAAGTGTAATTAGGACTTATTTCTTTTAACTTATTAAAATAATCAGGATCAATTTTATGATTCACACCGCATAAAGGTGATGCCTTTGCTGCTACATGACAGCGTATAATTGCTTCTTTTACTTCTTTTATTCCTTCGTTTTTTCTGGCACTTATTAAAATTACTTCTGTATTTAGTTCCTTTTTTAACAGAGACAAATCAATAGAAATTCCTTTTCTATGCATTTGATCTACCATATTAATTGCCAAAACAGTAGGAATTTCTAAATCTTTTATTTGAGAGAACAACAATAGATTTCTCTTCAAATTCTCTACATCTGCAACAACTAAGATTACGTCCGGAGATTCTTTAATATCCTTTTTAAGTAAAGTTTTTAAGACAATACTTTCATCTATAGAAGTAGGATTTATACTGTAGGTTCCTGGCAAATCTGTAATAATTGCATTTTGTTTTGAAGACAATTTACTGGTTCCTTCTTTTTTATCTACCGTAACTCCTGGATAATTTCCTACTTTTTGATTTAAACCAGTCAACTGATTAAAAAGAGATGTTTTTCCTGTATTCGGATTTCCTATTAAAGCAACTTTTATATCTTTTCTAGACATTAACTATTCTCTTTTAGAATTTGAATTTTACCAGCAGTTTCTTTTCGAATCGCTAAATGACTTCCGTTAACACAGATGTATAAAGGATCTTGCAGAGGTGCTAATTGAATTAGCTTAACTTCTGCTCCGGGCAAACACCCCATTTCTAATAATTTTAGAGGAATAAAATCTAATGACTCTTCAGAAATATATCCTATTTCACCAATATGTAAAGATGCAATTGTACTCAAAGGTTTAAATTTTGGATAGCAAAGATAAGAATTTAGAATGATTCTAAACAAGTTATTTGTTGGTATATTCCTCTTTTAAAAGAGCTATATCTTTCTTCAATTTTTCCATATCTTTTTTCTCTGTGCCATCGTAATATCCCCGTAAACGTCTTTCTTTATCAACTAATACAAATTGCTCTGTATGAATAAAATCATTTTCACCTCCATCACCATCTTCAAGAACGGCAAAATAACTTTTTCTCGCCAACTCATATATATGTTTTTTTGAGCCTGTAGTTACATTCCATTTTCCATCTATAACACCTTTGTTTTCTGCGTATGTTTTTAATACAGAAACACTATCAATAACCGGAGTTACAGAATGTGATAAAAACATAATGTCATTATCATTTTTATAATATTCTTGTAATTCACTCATGTTATAAGCCATGGCAATGCAGATATTTGTACAACGTGTAAAAAAGAAATCCGCTACATAAATTTTATCTTTATAGTTTTTATTGGTAATGGTTTCTCCATTTTGATTTGTCAATTCGAAATTTGAAATTGTATGATCTTTTGTAATATGTTTTAAAGAAACATCAACCAAACTTGGATTTACATCTGCAGGATTATAAACTTTTAATTTTTTATCAACTTTTAATAAATGATAAAAAACAGGAATTGAAATAGTGGAAAAGACTATTAAAAAAATGACTGTTAGTTTGCTTTTTTTAAAAAAATTTAAATCCATTAAAAAGTATATTTGTGCAAATTTACAGCTTAAAAAACCCACAGAAAAGACAAGTAAAAGATATTTGATGTAAAACTTTTGTTAAAATAAATATCTACTTAGAATAGTTCTTTTCAAACTCTCTTTAAAAACGTACATTTGACCGTTTTTAAATTATGATTTAACGCTGAATGGAAATATTAATAAAAGCATCGCAATTTATACTGAGTTTATCTTTACTAATTGTTTTGCACGAATTGGGGCATTTTATCCCTGCAAAATTATTTAAAACTAGAGTTGAAAAATTCTACTTATTCTTCGATTATAAATTCTCAATTTTCAAGAAAAAAATTGGTGAAACTGTTTATGGTATTGGCTGGATTCCCTTAGGAGGTTACGTAAAAATCTCTGGAATGATCGATGAAAGTATGGATACTGAACAAATGGCCTTACCCCCACAACCTTGGGAGTTTCGTTCTAAACCTGCATGGCAACGTCTCATTATTATGCTAGGAGGAGTTTTTGTGAATTTTGTTTTAGGAATTTTCATTTATATCTGTTTAATGTGGGCATATGGTGAAAAATATTTGCCAAATGAAAATGTAAAAGATGGTGTTTGGGTGCAAGACTCATTAGCCATGAATTTAGGAATACAAACGGGTGATAAAATTTTAACGATTGATGGAGAAAAAATTAAAAAATTCTCTGAATTAACCATAGGATTTGTCAATGGAAATGAGTTTCAAATTGAAAGAAACGGACAAGTTGAAGATAAACAAATTCCTGAAGATTTTATATCTCAATTAGTAGAGAGAGGTAAAAATGCAGGCCCAGTTTTATTACCGCGTTACCCATTTGTAATTGCAGGTATTTCAGAAGGTTCTCCAAATAAAACATCAGATTTAAAAGCGAAAGACATAGTAATTGGGATCAATGGAAATGCTATTAAATATTTTGATGAAGCTAAAACTCAACTTGATAAATTTAAAAATGAAACCATTACAGTTACTGTAAAAAGAGGCAATGAGATTAAAGAAATTGCTGTAGAAGTAACAAATGATGGTAAATTAGGTGTTGGTCTTGGTCAATTATCTTTTAAAGATTTAGAAAAACTTGAGTATTATAAATTAGCCAGTTTTGAGTATTCTTTTGCCCAGGCAATTCCTGCTGGATGGAATAAATCTTGGAAAACCTTAACGGACTATGTAAAGCAATTAAAAAAGATTTTTAATCCAAGTACTGGGGCCTATAAAGGGTTAGGCGGTTTTATTTCTATTGGAAGTATTTTCCCTGCCGAATGGAGTGCAGAATCATTTTGGACTATTACAGCTTTCTTATCTATTATGCTTGGGTTTATGAACTTGTTGCCAATTCCTGCTTTAGATGGTGGACACGTTGTTTTTACACTTTGGGAAATGATTACCGGTAAAAAACCAGGAGATAAATTTTTAGAATATGCTCAAGTAGTTGGTTTTATTCTACTAATTGCCTTATTGATTTTTGCCAATGGAAATGATATTTTTAGGCTATTTAAGTAAAAAATTCAAACACAACCTACAAAAAGCACTTACATTCACTAAGTGCTTTTTTTTTTTAGATCTTAAAAGACGAATTAAGCCAAGAGACCCAAGTGTATTGGGTATTGCATAAATCGCATCCATATGTTTTGGTGCCTGGAATTATTTTAGTGAAGGGCTTTCTTTTTAATCTGTGCCTAGAAACAGATTTACATTTTGGACATTTTTTCATAATTGCAAAGAATAAACACAAACCAAATATATTCATTAAACCAACTTACATTAATTTATGTCTTGATTTTATTTACGAAAACGATTGATATTTTTCTAATGAAATAAACTTTTAAAAGGCTGAAGATGTTGTCAAATTTAGATTGTAAGAAACTTACAACCAACTAATTGTTATTGTTTTTAATAATATTTAAAAAGGAAGCCTTGATAAAAATATATCAAGGCTTCCTTTAATTTAGATAAATTTCTTCTTTAAAAATTATACCGTAAACCAAATAAAATATTACTTGACGGCATTGGCACAAAACCAGATTCTATATATTCTGCATCAAAAATATTATTAGCAGTTACTGTAAAACTAAACTTATTAACATCTACAATTACAGAAGCATCCCAAACATTATAACTTGAGCCAATCGCACGTTCTGCATGCTTATAAATAATATTTTGCTTTATATTTTTAAACAATTTACTTGCAAAACGAGTTATAAATTGATGTTTTAGCGTGTTTAAAGAATAACGAGACAAATCTTTATTTTGATCTAAAATATCATCATTTAAGTACGTGTAACCAAATGTTACTGTTTGCTTATAGTCCTTTAAATTGAAACTATAAGCTCCTTCAAATTCAAATCCTTGTGTATTTACCTCTGCAATATTTGTTGCTGTAAAAATACTTACGGTCGTATTCGGTCGAATATAATCTATTAAATTATCTGAATCTCTATTAAAAAAAGCAACAGAACCAAAGAAATTGTTAGTACTAAATTTTATTCCTAATTCTTGTGCAAATGCACTTTCTGGCTCTAAATTTGGGTTTCCAGAAGTTCCAGGATCTTTATAATACAAATCTGTAAAAGTTGGCACTCTAAACGTATAACCAATATTTCCGTAAGCTTTAAAGTTATCTGTTAATTGCACACCAACATCTAAACCAGGAAAAGCATTAAATTTAAAATCAGAAAAATAAGTAACTGCAACTCCTGGAGTAACATCTACATTATCCCATAAAGTAAAACGATGCTCTAAAAATAAGTTCGCCATGGTTCTATTTCTATTACCTAAATTATTACTACTAATAAAAAATCTAGAAATATCTATACCAAAACCAGTAATCCCCATTTCTGAGGTATAAGAAACATTCGCTTCTACACCCACTTTATTCGTAATGTGTAAATTCCTAAAAAAACTAGGATCGTCTCTTTTCAACAAAAATATATCTTGCCCTCTTCTCCAATAAATTCTTGGAGAAATCTTAAACTTTTCTGTTCTGAAAGTAGTTGAAACTCCTAATAAACTATTTTGAGTTTCTTCATATTCATTCCAAGCAGGATTTGTAGTGTAAAAATTTTCTGCACCAATTTTTTTGTCGAAAAAAGTAGCAAGTACTTCTATTGGTTGGTTTTTCTTGTTGAAAATTCCTTTTAAGAAATAATTGTTGTTTTCATAATCAGAATTCGTACGATAACCATCCGAATTGAGTGACCCTGCGTGCGCAATAATTGATGTATTTTCATATTCCCTACCAACCGTTGCAGAATAATTTAATTGACCGAAAGAACCAGCCTCTAAATTGATAGAAACTTTATTTAATAATTTCTTTTTAGTCACAATATTTATTGCACCTGTAAATGCATTTTGACCAAAAACTCTTGCTGCAGGTCCTTTTATAATTTCTATTCTTTCAATAACTTCAAGTGGCAAAGCTGCATTCATTGTGTGATGACCTGTCTGCGCGTCATCCATTTTAATTCCATCAATCAACAACAATGTCTGGTCGAAACCTCCTCCTCGAATATATAAGTCTGATTGACTCCCGGCAGTTCCTCTTCTTCTAATATCTACTCCTGCAACTTGTTGCAAAAGATCTGCTACATTTGTTGCTGCGCTGTTTTTTATTGCTGCTGAGGTAACAACATTTATTGTGCGTGAATTTTCTTTAAAAGGTAAGTCTATTCTAGTCGATTTTATTAAAATTGTATCTAGTTCTTGCACTTTTTTATTCTCTTGTGCAAACAAGGTCGTTTGCATCAATGCAAATGATAAAATCAATAATTTATTACGTGTCATTTTTAAAAATTATTTTAATTTAAAACGATGCAAAAGTAGTAACTTTCCGGACTATTAAACTAGTCCAGTATATAAATGATAGATAGTCCGGTTAATGCTCTTTTTAAACAACTAATTGTTTTTGACAAATCTTTGTCCACACCTGTTTATCTGCAAGTTTCACAACAAATTGTAAATACCATACAACGTGGCTATTTAATCAAAGGCACAATTCTACCAGGAACTCGTGTTTTAGGAGAGCTATTGCAGGTTCATAGAAATACAGCAGTGGCTATCTACGAAGAACTGGCCTCTCAGGGTTGGGTAGAAATAATACCGAATAAAGGCACATTTGTTTTAGAACCAGCCCTGAAAGAAGCAAAAATAAAAGCTCATTTCCAAAAAATAAATCAGGCATATACTTATGCGAAAGCAACAAGTTTTCCCTTTCAAAAATCATTTCATTTAGCATCAACTGTTCAGTTAACAAAAGCAAAATATACTATTAACGATGGTAAACCCGATTTACGCTTGCACCCAGTGCATCAGTTTACGAGGTGGTATAGTGCTAGCATGAAACGAAAAACATTAATTAAAAAATGGAACAGACCCAATGAATGTTCATATTCCATATTTCAAACTCAGCTATGTAATTATTTAAATGCAACCCGCGGTTTTCATATAAGACCAGATAACATCATTAGCACACGTAGTGCAGAAATGAGTTTGTACATCGTCTCTCAATTACTAATAAAACAAAACGATTTAGTATTAGTAGGTCATTTAAGTAATTATGCCTCTAACATGATTTTTCAACAAGCAGGTGCAACAATCAAAACAATTCCTGGGGATACGAATGGTTTGGATATTGGATATATAAAAAAACATTTCATAAAAAAAAGTATTCGGTGTGTGTATATATGTGCCAATAGAGATTATCCAACGGGAGTAAAATTAAGCGTAGAACGTCGCTTACAGTTGTTACAGCTTGCTAAAGAGTTTGGATTTGCTATTATTGAAGATGATTACGATTATGATTTTCAGTTTGAAGGCTCTGCAATGTTGCCAATAGCGAGTGCAGATGCGAACGGTATGGTTATTTATTTAGGAAGACTTGGGCAATCATTATTTCCAAGTTTTCAAACAGGTTTTGTAGTAGCTCCAGAAAATCTGATATCAGAAGCAAATAATTATCTACAATTGCTAGACCAACAAGGCGACTTAATACAAGAACAGATGCTGTCGGAGTTAATTAATGAAGGTGAAATTTATCGCCTCATGAAAAAGAACATTGTAATTTATAAACAAAGGCGCGATTGTCTATGCAAGCTCTTAACTGAATATTTTGGAGCAATTGCAGAATGGGACATACCCTCGGGTGGGTTGGCTATTTGGTTAAAATTTAAACCTAAAATATCATTAGTAAAACTGGCCGAAGAAGCCGAAAAAAATGATTTATTTCTACCACAGACTGTTTTATATCAGGATAAAAATACCTGTGCTGTTCGTTTTGGTTTTGGACATTTAGATCTATCAGAAATGGAACCTGTAATTAAAAAACTAAAAAGTACTTATCGTAAAGTAGTTCTACAATAAGAAATGAAGCAAGAAAATGATTTAACAATATAAATATGGCAATCATCGAACATTTAAATGGAATGCTTGCTAAACGGAAATTCTAAAATAAAAAATTGGATGAAATTTTGGCATTACCTCAGCAAATTTATCCACCTTAAAATTTAGAAAAACAAAAGCAATCCATTTTTCAACGATAGCTACTATTCTTGAAGCACTTGTCTGTTCGTCAGCAGATATTCTAAAATTCATGGTAAATTAATTTAAATTTCGTTTCTCAACAAAAAAACGTTTTAAAAGCTGAGAACATTCATTTTCTAAGATCCCACTAACAACTTTGGTTTTAGGGTGTAACGTAGTTTTTAAATTTCTAAATCCTCTTTCTGGTTCTGAAGCACCGTAAACTATTTTGCCAATTTGTGTCCAATAACTTCCGCCTGCACACATTTGACATGGTTCTAAAGTAACATACAATTCACAATCTTTTAAGTATTTTCCGCCTAAAAAATCTGCAGCAGCTGTAAAAGCTTGCATTTCGGCGTGCGCAGTTACATCATTTAATGTTTCCGTTAAATTGTGAGCTCTAGCAATAATTTGATTTTTAAATACGATAATTGCTCCGACTGGAACTTCCCCTTTATCAAAAGCAATTTCCGCTTGCTGTAAGGCTCTTTTCATAAAATAAGCATCATCAAAAGGTTGAATCATGTATAATATATTAATTATGTAAATTTAAGTAATTATTTTACGATAGATTTGCATTTCTTAACAGTGTGTTTTAAGAACACAAAAATGTATATTGTATTTTTTGCGAAGACATGAAAAATTTGTTAGATAACATATCAAATCCGTCAGATTTAAGAAAATTAAATCCAGAACAATTACCGCAATTAGCAAAAGAATTACGTGATTTTATTATTGATGTTGTAGCCACAAAAGAAGGTCATTTAGGCGCCAGTTTAGGGGTTGTAGAATTGACAATTGCATTACACTTTCTCTTTGATACTCCAACCGATTTATTGGTTTGGGACGTTGGTCATCAGGCATATGGACATAAAATATTAACAGGAAGAAAAGATATTTTTCATACCAATAGACAATTAGGAGGAATAGCCGGTTTTCCATCTATAAAGGAAAGTGAATATGATGCTTTTGGGGTTGGACATTCTTCCACTTCTATTTCTGCAGCGCTAGGAATGGCAATTGCATCCAACTTAAAAGGAGAAACAGAAAAGCAACATATAGCTGTTATTGGCGATGCCTCTATTGCAAGCGGAATGGCTTTTGAAGCTTTAAATCACGCTGGTGTTTCTAAAGCTAATTTGTTAATTATTTTAAATGACAATGCAATAGGAATTGACCCCTCTGTAGGCGCTTTAAAAGAGTATTTAACGAAAGTAAAAACAGATAAAAGACTCGCAGTACAAAACAATATTATCAAAGCTTTAAATTTTGATTATTCTGGACCCATTGACGGTCATAATTTACCAAAAATAATCTCAGAATTAGAACGATTAAAGTCTGTAAAGGGTCCAAAATTTCTGCACGTAATTACTACAAAAGGCAAGGGTTTACAGCAAGCTGAAGAAGACCAAGTAACGTATCATGCTCCAGGAAAATTTAATAAATTTTCTGGTGAAAGAATTAAAAAAGAAGAAAGTTTATATACTAAATATCAAGATGTTTTTGGGAAAACTATTGTAGAGTTAGCGCAGCAAAATGATAAAATTATTGGAATTACACCCGCAATGCTAACGGGAAGTTCTCTTAAATTGATGATGGAAATATTTCCTAAAAGAACTTTTGATGTTGGTATTGCAGAGCAACATGCAGTAACATTGGCCGCAGGAATGGCAACTCAAGGTTTAATACCTTTTTGCAATATTTACTCTACATTTTTACAACGTGCTTATGATCAGGTAATTCATGATGTTGCTTTGCAAAATTTACCTGTTATTTTTTGTTTAGATAGAGCTGGTTTGGTGGGTGAAGATGGCCCTACACATCACGGCGTTTTTGATTTAGCGTATTTAAGATGTATTCCGAACCTTGTTATTTTTGCACCAAGAAATGAAATTGAATTGCGTAATATTTTATTTACTGCTCAATTAAAGTTAAAAAACCCAATTGCAATTCGGTATCCAAGAGGTTTTGGAAATATTATAGATTGGCAAAAACCTTTTACATCCATAGAAATTGGCAAAGGAGTTTGTTTAAAAGAAGGAAAAAGTATTGCGGTTTTGTCTATTGGAACAATTGCAAAAAATGTTTCTGAGGCTATGGAACTGTCAGAAAATAAAAACAAAATTGCCCATTACGATATGCGTTTTGTTAAACCTTTGGATGAAAAATTATTGCATCAAATTTTTGACCGTTATCAAACCATCATCACTATTGAAGATGGAACCTTAAAAGGCGGGCTTGGAAGTGCTATTCTAGAGTTTGCATGTCAGCATAATTATACAAATAAAGTTAAAACCTTAGGCATACCAGATGTATTTATAGAGCATGGTTCTATCTCTCAATTGCAAGAGAAAATTGGTTTAGATGCTAAAAGTTTAGCAAAATTCTTTTCTAAAACATAAAAAAGACGCTAAAATTAGCGTCTTTTTTATGTTTATTAATTTATGTGAAAATTATTCAATCACAATCTTTTTAGAAGATTTATTATTGTTTTCATCCATAATATTTACAATATAAATACCTGAACTCACCTGCAAAGAAACTGCGTGTTTTTCATTTTCAGCAAAATCTAGATTAGATTTGTAAACTTGTCTTCCTGAAATATCAAAAATATTTACATTAGTTTTTCCTGCAGAGCTCTTAGCTTGCAGCGTAAAATTACCATTCGATATTGTTGGATAAATTGTAAATGCTTTTGTTCCTGCTAAAACGTCATCTACAGAAGCAACTTCAGCTGTAAATTTACCAGAGAAAACACCTCTACCATAAGTAGATGCAAAAACAGTATTATCGTCTCGTAAATCTAAATCATTCACTTTTACATTACTCATTCCATTATAAGATTGCACCCAATTAGGAGACGCTGCGAAAAAGTTTGAGGTTCTCCAAACACCCAAATCTGTACCTATAATCACTTCTTCCGTTCTTAAAGGATTTTGTAAAATTGCTTTTACAGGCATGTCTGGTAAATCTCCTTCTTTTTCAGACCAATTAGTACCGCCATCATTCGTGTACCAAATATTATTAACGCCGTAATTGTGCATCGTTACAAAAATTTCGTTTTCATTAGCCCCAAGTTCTATGTCAGAAACAGAACCTACAAAATTAGAACCTGTAATATCCGTCCATTCAGGATTATTTGGAAAAGTATTTGTTGTGCCTTTTATTTTAATGATTTTACCATTCTTTAATCCAATAAATAAATTAGATTGATTGGTTGTATAGGGTGAAACAGTTAATGCAGAAGGTTCTGCATCCATAACAGAAGCAAAAGCTAAGCTTTTTTTAGTTACCACGCCAGATTTCAGATTTCCATACATTCTTACAATGTAATTAGATCCGCTAGAATAATTAGAGTATAAAATATCTAAATTAGAATCTAACGCTTCTTGGTTGATAAAATCACCATTACTTGAACTTTCAGAATTAATCTCTCTAGAAGTACCATTTGATAAATCAAATAATACAATAGCGTTATTATACACATAATTTGCAATATAATATTGGTCTGTACCATCTTGGTCAAAGAAGCTATACGCGCCATCTCCTCCAAAAGTTTCAACAAAACCATTAACCCCCGCTGCTGCATCCTGTATTATTAATGTTCCATTGTCTTGAGCTCCTGCCAAAAAGTATTCTTTTCCAGAAAAAGCAGTGGTTGGAGCAACTCCAACGGTATAAAACTGCAGTGTATTATATCCTTTATTTCTAGGATCTATAGTCGTACCTCCATCATTTGAAAAATATACTCCTCCATCATTTGAGAATAACATTTTAGTAGATGAAGTTCCTGAAAAAGCCATTCCATGCTGATCTGCATGCACTGAAGACACATCTAAAGTTCGTAAATTATTATTATTAGACCATTTAGATATTTGACCCCAAGAGGTACCTCCGTCGGTACTTTTAAACAAATCAATCCCTCCAATATAAACTACTGTATCGTCATTAGGGTCTACTCTTAGCAACAAATCATATCCAGCTTGTCCTCTTGTAAAATCATTTGCCGGAATTCCTGTATCTGCATCATTAGGCAATGACAAATCAGTAACCGTTGCAAAATTATTCGTTGTTTTATACATTCCTACAGGATCTGAACTTAATTGTGCCAAAACATATAAGGTATTTGCATCAGATTTAGAGCAAGCTATTTCTGTTCTACGTCCATTAGGAACCGTATGTTTTAGGGTAAACGTTGTTCCGTCTGTAGATTGAAGAATTCTACCTCCACCTGCACCAAAAGTATTTGAAGTTGTAGATACATACATAGAATTATCCAAAGCAATTTTTATATTGTTAGGTATATTTCCTGAATCATCTCCAAGCATTAGTTTTGTGAAATTTGTTCCATCTGTCGATTTATATAATCCTGCTTCATTATAACCTAATAAAGTAGATGGTGTTGCTGCTGAATAAAAGGTTTCTCCTGCTGCAATAAATACTTCAGAAACACCACCGTTGTCTCTAACTACCACATCATTAATATGCTGTATTCCAGGAACAATTGCAAATCCAGAAGAACTTGAACCTACTTCTAAAGTTGCGTTTACACCGGCTCCAAGAGCTGCTATAATAGTATTTCCATCAGCCATTGAAACCATAGCAGAAGGAATCGTGATATTTAATACATTACCTTCTTCTCCAAAACCTAAACCATCACCGCCCATAGATATAGGAGCAGTAGTAACATTGTTTACAACAATAACAGCAATTGCACCAGCATCTTGAGCTCTTTTTACTTTATCGTCAAAGCTACAGGCACCTCTTCTAAGTACTGCAATGTTTCCATTCATTTGGGAGGTATTCGTAATAGCAGTACAAGCATCGTCTGTTGGAGCTGCTCCATCAATGGCGAGCACAAGATTTCCTGTTATGGGTGTATTCAAACTACCACCAAAAGAAGTAGTAACAACAAAAGAATAGTTTCCCGCAATAGAAGCAGGAGTATTAATTTTTAAAGCTGCAGATGGCGAAGTGTCAAGAGCTGAATCACCTGTAACACCACCAAAAACATGGCTCCATGTAGCTCCTCCATTTGTTGTTTTCCATAGTCCGTTTCCAACAGCATCGCCACTAGTATAAGATTCTCCTGTACCCACATACCAGATATTAGAGTTATTAGGATCTACAGCAATAGAAGATACGGCTAAGTTTTCTGAAATACCAACTTGAACCCAAGCAGAATTTGGATCTGATATCTTGGTGTTTTTCCATAAACCACCACTAACACCACCAGCATAGACCGTTTCTTGAGAAGTATCATTAGGATCAAAAAGAACCACTCTTGTTCTTCCACCAATATTGTCTGGTCCTCTTTCCTCCCATGCATTGTCTGTATCTCCTGGCGCTTTTTTCGCTAGTCGATTTGCATTTAATTGTTCTTGTAATTTCAGTAATTCTCTTTTATGAGTAACTCCAGTAGCTGGATTAATTTCATTTAAATATTCTTGTTCAAAATATTTATTAGGCGGAATTCCCTGTGCTTTTCTTTCGCTTTTAGTAAGCGCTAAAGTTTTATTGTACGGATGGTTTTTTAAAAAAGTAGCATGTTGTATTCTTAATTTCTCAACTTCAGACTCTTTTGATGCATACATATATACGAAGCCAATAGTTAAAATTGTTGCAATTGCAAACAGTATTTTTTTTCTCATAATATTAATTTTCAATTTAATTGTTTCATTATTTACCAAAAATAAGCATTATTAATAATACTTAAATTGTGTTTCCTGTTAATTTTTTATGTATTCTAATTGCATAACTGTCAGACATTCCAGCAACATAACTGCAAATTAACATAATTCTATTATACAGATTAGTACTTTCTATTTGATATTCTTCTGGCAATAAATTGAACACTAACTGGTCATAATTAGAGGCCATTCCATGGAACTTATTGTTTAACGAATTTACAAAAATATTTAACAAATCTGCAATAATTCTATAACCAGCAACTTCTTTTTCTAAAACTTCTTTGCTTTTGTAAATTTTAGTAACACTAATTTTAATAATGTCGTTAATCTGTGCTTCGTATTTGCATTTATCTAATAAAGATTTATCAAAAGTTCCGTTTAAAATTGCTTCTTCATTTGCTAGAAAAATGTCTACTGCTTCATTAATTAAAACACCAATTGCTAAAGCTCTTAAATAACTTACTCTGTCTTTCTTATAAGGTAAAGAGTGATATTTTTTACTATCAATTGTATCTTTCACTAACTTAATCAGATATTCTAAAGCGAATTCTTCTTCAATTAAGCCCAAATTAATTCCGTCTTCAAAATCGATAATTGTGTAGCAAATATCATCTGCTGCTTCTACTAAATAAGCTAGTGGATGACGATAAAAAGAAATATCACCTGAAATCGATTTTTGTTTTAAACCTAAATCTGTGGCTATATCTAAAAACGATTCTTTTTCTGACTGAAAAAAGCCATACTTTTTATCGATAATATGATTCGTTGGTTTTTTGGGCAAGCTTTCTTTAGGGTATTTTAAAAAAGCACCTAATGTTGCATAAGACAACCTCAACCCTCCAGAAACCCCTTCTCTTGATTCCGTTAAAATTTTAAATCCGTTTGCATTTCCTTCAAAATCTATTAAATCTTGATATTCTTTTGCAGATAGCTGTTCTTTATACTTTATTCCTTTCCCAGATTTAAAATACTCTCCAATTGCTTTTTCTCCAGAATGTCCAAAAGGCGGATTTCCAATATCATGTGTTACAGAGGCAGCTGCAACTATAGTGCCAAAATCATTAAAAGTATAACCAAGTTCTGCTAAATTTGGATGACGCTCTAACAACACTTTACCAACTCTTCTCCCTAAAGTTCTTCCCACCACAGATACTTCTAAACTATGTGTTAAGCGTGTGTGTACAAAATCTGTTTCGGATAACGGAATTACTTGTGTTTTATCTTGCAGGCTTCTAAATGCTGATGAAAATATGATTCTATCAAAATCTACATCAAAACCCAGTCGTGTTTCATCTTGTGCTGCTCTAGTGCGCGTTTGTCTATCGCCATAGCGTTTTAAAGAAAGGAGTTGTTCCCAGTTCATTGTTGAATTTTATTATTTATAACCGTTTCTAAAATTACATCTTTTTCTGAATATAATAATTCTGCAACCTGAATTAATTTCTTGATTAAATCATTCACAGTCACATTATCGTTTACTAAAGATGATGCCATATCTGTTGTAATTAGATTTTTTCTTATTAATCTATCTAAAGATTTATTATCTTCTTTTAGCGCCGTTTTGGCTTCTCTCTTTAAAATCATTAATTGATTAAAATATTCATCTTTATCTTCTTTTTTTCTAAACAAATAGATCACTCTTAAAACCTTCACAACTTTTTTTCTAAACTTATTGTATTCATTTTTGATCTCTTCATTATCCGAAACTAAAAATACTGATACGTTTTTCTCTAACTCTTTTGTATCCTTTATAATTTCAACCATTCTTCTATTGGCTAATTTTAATTCTGATAATCTCTTGTTTTGCTGTTTTGTTAGTTTCAATTCTTGCTGACCTCTTGTTACAAAATTGATAATCTGACCATAAATATTTTTAACTTTACTGTAATAAAATTCTTCTATATCAATAGGAATTTTCTTGTCAGATTGTTTAATTATCTTTTTAATGTTTATATCTGATTTAATGTCATCTCTATGAATATTTAAGGCATGAGCAACAATTTCAAAAATTGCATTCTTGTAAAGATATTTAGATTCTTCTAAGACTGCCGAAATTAATGTTCCTGGAAATTTCAAAATAGCTTCATTTAAGTATTTTGGTTCATCAATTCCTTTATTTTCAATTTCTTTAAATATTTTTAATAAAAAGAGTTCTAATTTACTGATAAAAGGAATCATTAATACGACGCCTAAAACATTAAAAATCGTGTGAAATAATGCTAATTTTAAAGTGTAATCTGTTTCTTTAAAATTTAAAAATTCTGATAAATAATTTACAAAATCTGCCAATGGGAAGATAAATATCAAGGCAATTAACCCTGTAGAAACATTAAAAATTAGATGTGCTACTGCTAATCTTTTACCTGCAATGTTTGAACCTAAGGAACCTAAAATCGCCGTTATCGTAGTTCCTATATTTGCACCAATTGCCAGCGCTAGAGCATTCTCGTATTCTATTTGACCTGTGGCTAAAGCCGTTAATATTAATGCTAAAGCCGCACTACTAGATTGCAGTATTGTTGTTATAATGATTCCTAAACCTGTATAAATTATAGCACCTAAAAACCCTGAAACTGCAAACTGAGATAAGTCGATGAATTCTTTAAAAACATCAAAACCTTCTTTCATATAATAAATCCCTAAAAAAAAGAAACCTAATCCTGCTAAAACATTTCCAATTCCTTTAAAAATAAGATTCTTTTTAAAGGAAAAAATAAGTCCGAAAATTAGCATTGGCATTGCCAAAGAAGCTATTTTAATTTTTAGACCAAAACCAGCCACTAACCAAGCGGTTGCAGTAGTACCAATATTTGCTCCAAAAATTAAACCTAAACCTCCTGAAAGACTTATTAAGCCCGCACTTATAAAAGAAATTGTAATAACAGAAACCAAAGAACTAGACTGTATAAAAGTAGTTACTAAAGCTCCAGCGGTAATGCTCTTATACAACTTATCAGTTGTCTGTTTTAAAAAAAACTGTAATGGCCCTTTTGTAAAAACTTTAAATCCTTCCTCAAGTAAAATAACACCAAAAAGTAAAACTGCAACACCCGCTGCAATTGTCTTGAAATTTGGATTGAAATATAGAATTATAGCGAGTATAATTAAGAAAGTAGGAAATAATATTTTTTTAATCATCCAAAAAAAGCATTCATGTTATAAGATTTTTTAAACATAAAGATATTATTTATAAATAAAAAAGAGAAGCATTTCTGCTTCTCTTTTTATCTATTTTTTATTTTAATGGATTCCCCTTTTTCAAGGGAGTAATATATATGCTTTTAAGAACCACACATCAAACAATCATCATCTGGTGTTCCATTTTTAGAAGCGTCTACCATGGCTTTAAATTCCGCAGGACTCATTGGTTTCTCTTCCTCTATAACAGCTGCTTTCTTTTCTTTAGAAACTGTAAACTGAGTTGCATTTACTGCTGATTTTGTTCTTAAATAATACATTCCTGTTTTTAAACCAGATTTCCATCCATAAAAATGCATTGAAGTTAATTTTCCAAAATCAGGGTCTTTCATGAATAAGTTTAAAGACTGAGATTGATCGATAAAATACCCTCTATGGCGCGCCATATCAATAATATCTTTCATACTCATTTCCCAAACTGTTTTATACAATTCTCTTAATTCAGCAGGAATCTCTTCAATGTGTTGAATAGACCCATTTGCACGCATAATGCTTTCTTTCATATCATTATCCCACAAATTTAGCTCCACTAAATCTTCAAGTAAATGTTTATTTACAACAATAAATTCTCCTGATAATACTCTTCTTGTATAAATATTAGATGTGTATGGTTCAAAAGCTTCATTGTTTCCTAAAATTTGGGAAGTTGATGCAGTAGGCATTGGTGCTACCAATAAAGAGTTTCTAACTCCATGTTGGATTACATCTTTACGTAATTTACCCCAATTCCAATTTCCACTTAATTCATCATCTTTGATTCCCCACATATTAAATTGAAATTCTCCTTCAGACATCGGAGAACCTTTAAATGTAGAATACGCTCCTTTTGCTTTCGCAATTTCCATTGAAGAAGTTACAGCTGCAAAGTACATTGTTTCAAAAATTTCTTGATTTAATTTTTGAGCCTCTTCCGAAGTAAAAGGTAAACGCAACATAATAAAAGCATCTGCTAAACCTTGAATACCTAAACCAATTGGTCTATGTCTAAAGTTAGAATTTTCTGCTTCAATTACAGGATAAAAATTAGCATCGATTACAGTATCTAAATTACGAGTTACTTTTTTAGTAACATCGAATAATTTTTTATGATTGAAGAATTTTTCTCCATTTTCTTTTTCAGAAATAAACATTGGTAAAGCAATAGAAGCTAAGTTACAAACTGCAACTTCATCTTTTGCAGTGTATTCCATAATTTCTGTACATAAGTTTGAAGAACGAATTGTACCTAAATTCTTCTGATTCGTTTTACGGTTTACAGCATCTTTATACAACATATAAGGAGTACCTGTCTCAATTTGAGATTCTAATATTTTCTCCCAAAGTTCACGAGCTTTAATAGTTTTTCTACCTTTACCTGCGGCTTCGTAACTTGTATATAGACGTTCAAATTCTTCTCCATAAGAGTCATATAAATGTGGACATTCATGAGGACACATTAAAGTCCAATCAGCATCTTCTTGAACACGTTCCATAAAAAGATCCGAAATCCACATTGCATAGAATAAATCTCTTGCACGCATTTCTTCTTTTCCGTGATTTTTCTTTAAATCTAAAAAATCAAAAATATCAGCATGCCAAGGCTCTAAGTACATCGCAAAAGATCCCTTACGTTTTCCTCCTCCTTGATCTACATAACGTGCTGTGTCATTAAAAACCTTTAACATTGGTACAATTCCATTAGAGGTTCCGTTAGTACCTGCAATGTAAGAACCTGTTGCTCTAATGTTGTGTAAAGACAAACCGATACCTCCTGCAGATTGTGAAATTTTTGCTGTTTGTTTTAAAGTATCATAAATTCCTTCAATACTATCATCTTGCATCTGTAGCAAAAAACAAGAAGACATTTGTGGTTTTGGAGTACCTGCATTGAATAATGTTGGTGTTGCATGTGTAAAGTACTTTTTACTCATTAATTCATAAGTAGCTATTGCTTCATCAATATCATTCTTATGAATACCTATAGAAACACGCATTAACATATGTTGTGGACGTTCTGCAATTTGACCGTTCAATTTTAACAGATAAGAACGTTCCAAAGTTTTAAAACCAAAATAGTCATAATTAAAGTCTCTATTGTAAATAATAGTAGAATCTAATTTTTCCGCATTGTCTTTGATGATTTTATATACATCATCAGCCAATAATGGTGCTTTTTTCTCTGTACGTGGATTTACATAATAATATAAATCATCCATAGTATCTGAAAATGATTTTTTAGTGTTTTTATGTAAATTAGAAACGGCTATTCTTGCAGCTAATTTAGCATAATCTGGATGTGCTGTAGTCATTGTAGCTGCAGTTTCAGCGGCTAAGTTATCTAATTCTGAAGTAGTTACTCCATCATACAAACCTTCAATTACACGCATTGCAACTTTTACTGGATCTACTATTTTGTTCAATCCGTAACACATTTTTTTAACTCTTGATGTGATTTTATCGAACATCACTGGTTCTTTCTTGCCGTCTCTTTTAGCTACATACATTGGTTTACTGGTTTTATTTAAAAGTTATTGTTAAAGCCGCCAAAACATCCACTTTTTGGCAGTTTATTTTTAGTAATTCTGAGGTACTCAGAATGGTAATTTAATTTATACGGTATTTACTCGTAATTCAGGGGATTTGATTAAATCTAAAAATCTGAATCAAAACTAATGCTTCCTGTTCCTCCAGATTTTACTCCAGCTTTTTGGTATTCAGATACTCTTTTTTCGAAGAAATTAGTCTTCCCTTCTAAAGAAATCATCTCCATAAAGTCAAAAGGATTTGTTGCTTCGTATTCTTTTTCACAGCCAAACTCTAGTAATAATCTGTCTGCTACAAACTCTAAATATTGTGTCATTAATTTTGAATTCATACCAATTAAACTTACTGGTAAAGATTCTGTAATAAACTCACGTTCTATATTTAATGCATCAATTATAATTTCTCTAATACGTTCTGGAGAGACTCTATTTACAATATGATTATTATGCAAATGCACTGCGAAATCAGCATGCATACCTTCATCTCTCGAAATTAACTCGTTAGAAAAAGTTAACCCGGGTAATAATCCTCTTTTCTTTAACCAGAATATAGAACAAAATGCTCCTGAAAAGAAGATTCCTTCTACTGCAGCAAATGCAATTAATCTTTCTGCAAAAGAATCAGACTCAATCCATTTTAAAGCCCAATCTGCTTTTTTCCTAATTGCAGGAAAAACTTCAATAGCTCTAAATAATCTATCTTTTTCTACCTCGTCCTTTACATAGGTGTCAATCAATAAAGAATAGGTCTCTGAATGAACATTTTCCATCATAATTTGAAAACCATAGAAAAACTTAGCTTCCGAATATTGAACTTCATTTACAAAATTCTCTGCTAAATTTTCATTAACAATTCCATCAGAAGCAGCAAAAAACGCTAAAATATGTTTTATAAAATAACGTTCGTCATCTGTTAATTTAGTCGTCCAATCAATCACATCAGATTGTAAATCAATTTCTTCTGCTGTCCAAAAACAGGCTTGTTGTTTCTTGTACCATTCCCACAAATCATTATGTTGAATTGGAAAAATTACAAATCGATTATCATTAGGTTGTAAAATTGGTTCTTTAGAAGACATTTATGTTAAAAATTTGAGAGTTATGTAATATTATTAAATCGTAAAAACGACCCTTACAAAGATTGAATTTTTTGTTCCAAAATGAAAGTTATACTTATTCACAAAACCCTTAAAGTTTTTAACAATATAGTTCTTTTTTGATTTTTTTGAACTTTTTACGATATCCTCAATTATCTGATTTTTAGATTTTTAAAATTAAAAAAAAACCTGAAGCCCTAATTCTATTGACTTCCTTTCAAAATTCATTTTTATTTCTTTTTTGGGTTATTTTTTTTTAAAAAAAATCTTAATAATTTATTTAAAGGCTATCCATCAAAAATTATTTTTAATTCAAAATAGATAAAAATGTTATTGCTCAGCATTATATTGTATCTTTGCTCTATTATTAACACTTATAATATATTATTTTGAAAAAAGGAACAGTAAAATTCTTCAACGAATCAAAAGGATTTGGATTTGTAACAGAAGACGATTCAAATACAGAGTACTTTGTACACGTATCTGGATTAATTGATGAAATTAGAGAAGGCGACACAGTAGAGTTTGACCTAAAAGAAGGTAGAAAAGGTTTAAATGCAGTAGATGTTAGAGTACTTTAATCACTGTCTTTAAATTTTTACAAAAAAAATCGTCTAAAATATTTTAGACGATTTTTTTTTGCTTTATTTTTTTATTCGAAAATATAAGTTTTTGAAAATTATACCACTAACTAAAAAAGTAAACTCTTTAACGATGCCAAACGATTTAGAATCGAAGATAAATTTTTAAACCTATAAAAATTAATATAAAATTACAGAAAGTTATTTTATACATCTGACTTATTGAAAAAAAAACCTGGTAGATATTAAAAAACCTATTTAATATTATTTAGATTTTATTTATATAAGAACAAGTCGTTTAAAATATTTCAAACGACTTGTTTTTGCAGTATTTTTGTGAAAATATTTATTACTAATGAAAAGTAGATTTCCGAAAATTGTACAAATTGCAATTATTTCTGTGTATTTAATTTTTTTAGCAGGTTCTATTGTTAGAATGACTGGCTCTGGAATGGGTTGCCCTGATTGGCCAAAATGTTTTGGATATTACATTCCACCAACTTCTGAGGAACAAATTAGTTGGAAACCAAATACAGAATTCAAAAAAGGTTTTATCATCATTAAAGACGAAGTTCTATTTGTTGCTGAAAATGATGTCAAAACTTCATCAGAATTCAATAAAAATAATTGGAAAAACTATACAAAGCATGATTATGCTAAGTTTAATAAATATCACACTTGGACAGAATATATAAACAGATTGGCCTCTGTTTTATCAGGTTTTGTTTTCTTATTTCTAATCTATGGAGCAGCTAAGTTCTGGAAAACAAAAAAGATAATTCCGTTATTATCATTTGCGGCTTTCTTTTTAATGTTGTTTGAAGCTTGGTTAGGAAAAACTGTTGTAGACACCAATCTAAAACCTACAATTATTACTATTCATATGGTTGTTGGATTAGTTATAATTGCTCTTTTACTACAATTAAAATTTATTATTTCGGACAAAAAAAAGGTGTTCAAATATAATTCTATCTTTAATAAATTACTGCTTTTTTCTGTTATTTTCTCTTTGATTCAAATTGCGATGGGTACCCAAGTAAGACAATTTATAGATGAACAAGTAAAACTCTTTGGTTTTGAAAACAAAGAATATAGCTTAATGAATCCGAGTTTTAAATTCTACTTTCATAGATCCTTTACGATAGCGATTGTCTTGGTTAACTTTGGAATGTTCTATCTGAATCAAATTAAAAACTTAGGCTATAAGCTCGTAAATTGGATTGTCTTTTTAATCTTTCTTGAAACCATTACAGGAATTTTAATGTATTATGCAGAATTTCCTCTAGGAACACAAGCTATACATTTATTATCTGGTGCAATTTTATTTGGTTTACAATTTTACTTGTGGTTGCAGAGCCGCTCAGTGAAGAATATTCAACAATAAGCTTCGGTCAATAAAGCCAAATATTAATAGGCTCAGTTTAAAAAATGCCAAGAACTTATTAAGGCATGAACGATAAGAAGATAAAAACTAAGGATGCGCATTTACCCACACATCGCCATCAGAGAAATGTTCCTTTTTCCAAATAGGCACACTTTCTTTTAGAGTGTCAATAGCGAATTCACAAGCCCTAAAAGCCGCTTTTCTGTGTTTCGCTGAAGCCGTGATAATAACAGGAATAGCGCCAATTTGCAACATGCCTTCTGCGTGATGAATGGCTATTTTATGAATGTCAAATTTTACTAAAGCCAAGTCTGCAATTTTTTGCATTTCCTTAATTGCCATTGGTTTATAGGTAGAAAAATCTAACTGTATTACTTCTTTTCCCTGTGTATCATTTCTAACTACACCAATAAAAGCTGATATTCCGCCACAAGAAGCATCCTCTACAAAACTGTAACATTCCTGTAAGTCTAATTTTTTTCCTGTAATTTTTATTGAAGTTCTTTTCATTGATGAACAAAAATAATGATTCAAAATGTATCTTTGCAACCTAATTTTCAATACTTCATAAAAATGAAAAGTATCTTTAGAGTTGTTAGTTTTTTAGAAGGAGTTTCTTACTTATTATTAATGAGCTTAGGCCTATATTATAAATACGCTTTAAAAGATCCAAGTTTTGTAAAAATGTTTGGAATGCCTCACGGAATTCTATTTATACTCTATATTATTTTAGCGATTATGCTCAAGAAACAGATGAAATGGAAAAATATAACTTTAGCAATAGTATTATTAGCTTCTATTTTACCTTTTGGAACTTTTTATATTGATAAGAAATATTTGAGATAGCTTTAACCCCCGCTCACGGGAGGAATTACAGCAACTGTATCATTTCCATTTAGAATCAAATCACCCGTTGCATAACTTTCATTTACTGCAATTGCATAAGAATCCAAATTTTCTAACTGAGGATAATCTTTCTTCAACAAATTTTTAAAATCTTCAACAGTTGAGGCTTCGGAAAGCTCTAAGTCTAAATTTGAAGTACCTACTAGATCTGTTGTAATTCCAAAAAAAAGTGTTTTTATTTTCATCATAAACAAAGATAAAAGTATTAATTTAATATATTCAATCTTAATAAGAATCCATCATTCTTAATTCCGGCATGAAAAGATTTTACATAATCAATTCTTAAGAATCGCCATTTACCAAAACCAATATTATCTAATCCAAGAGAGTATTCTGAGTAAGGTTTTTTATCCGCCATAAACAAACTTTTTACCCCTCCAACTAAATGAAAGTTTAGGTTATTAATTAAAGGAATTTTACCCAAAACCGATCCTTTAAAATTATGTTCTAGATGTGCTTCTGCATATCTATCATTCGTGTAAAACTTATAATACTCTAACAAGCCAAAACTACTTAATTGATTATCTGTGATAAATAGCAGCTGATTTCCATTGGCTTGCAAATTATCCATGAAAGCAATGTTTTTCTTTTTCAAAAAGAGTCCTCCTCCAATATTGTAAGCTAGTTTCCCATAATTTCCAGCATCAATATTTTGTCTTATGTTGGCTACAAATACATCAGAATTTAATTCAGAATTTGAGGCTCCAAAATTTTTCCTGTATGTTAAACTCAAAGATGGGTATTTTGTATTTCCAATATTAAATTTCCTATGAGGGTAGGATAAATATTTTTGATTGAAGATAAAAGTTGCACCTACTTTTAATGAAGCTATGCTATGCTCTGTAAATACCGTATTTATATAATCTGTTGGGTCTAAAGGATTATTAGAAGTATAAGGCTTTGTTTTACTTTGACGTGCAAAAGAATAATTATTGGTGTTAAAAAGTGGTTTTCTATTTGCATATTCTAAAGATGATGAAAAGTAAATACCATTTTTAATCTCTTCGGAATACCTAATTTTAGCAAACTCTTTCTCAAAAATTTTCAAATAATTTTCTCTTCTTAATAAAGAGCGTACTAAATTATCCATTTTAGAAATCGGATTTCTTCCATTAAATTGGGCAGTTGTTACCCCAACAGAAATAGACATTCTTGGTCTAGAAATATTATTCCATTTTTTATTGAAAAAGAATGTTGGCCTTGCTATTTTTTCTGAAAAACCATAATTAACATTTACACCTGCACTCCACCAATTTCCCTTGTCATTAATATTTTTAGAATAACTAACACCCATAGAAGTATTAAAACCCTGCACAGTATTAAATCCTAAATCTTTTATGAGGCCATCATAAGACAAAGACCATTTTTCGAAAGAATTCTTATAGGTATAACCGGTAATTGGAGAGAGAAAACTAACCTTATTCTGCTTTTTATTTACTGAGTCTAAATACTTTTTTGATTTACGAACTACTTTTAAACTATCTTTAACTTCATAATCTTTCACCTCTTCTGTGGTTAACGGAACAGGCCTTAAAGTAATCCAATAAGAAGAATCTTTTTCAGTAGCTTCTTTCTCAAAAGTTAAAACCTCATTTGTAAATGTTTTTTCATTAAAATTAGGTATAAAATCATAATTAGAAAAAGCAGAAGAAAAGCGTCCATCGAACTTAAAGCCTAAAGCATTTACTCTAAAATCTATACTTTGACTGATTAAAACCCAAGCATCATTCTTATCAGAATAATTATAATTTTGTTTTAGTTTTAAAACATCAACCACAGGAATATTTACTTGTGCTCCAGTAACTGAAACATCCGCGCCATAGAGCGCCCAATCGTCTTCTACAATATATAATGACCCATTAAAAACAGGATCATTTTTACGTTTTGGAAGGATCTTTATTTTATTGATAAGCCTTCCGTTTTTATCATAAAAAGTTCCCTCTAATTTAAATTTATAGTAACTAAAAGCGTTTGTAGAAAGAGGTGAAACCAAATTATTACCAAACTCGACACTGTTTTCATAAAAATTGATATTTGCATCTTCTGCCCTATTAAAACTGATACCGTTGTCTTGTCCGCTAACTTTAGACGCAATAATATTCTCTTTAAAATTTTTAGGTTTTTTCTGAAATTTAATGTCAGAAATAGTTTCAGAGAGATAAATAATACCACTCCTTGTTGAATCTAAACCTCCACCAAAATCGCCCAAAGTTTGACCTAAAAATTTCTTTGGCGCATCTTTGATTCGATACAATCCACGTGAATAAAACTTGGCTGTATAATTTGCAAACTTATCTGTGTTCTTATCTTTATTCGCAATTACATTTCTAATAATCCTATTCGCAGGATTGTCTTTAGTTGAAATAGAAATTTCACTTAACTGCACACTTTCTTCCTCTAACTTAACATTTAGATAAAAAGGAAATGAAGAAATTTCCACTTCTTTTTTTACCGTTTTAAAACCTAAAAACTGAAAAACAATAGTATATTTTCCTTTCCTAATAAGATCTAAAATATAATCGCCATTATCATTAGAAGTTGCACCCGTAACTGTATTATCTAGATAGACACTCACGAATGAAAGAGGATTGTTTTTCATATCTGTAATTTTCCCTTTTACTTGCCCAATAAAAGTTACTGAAACAAAAAGAAAAAATAAGGTAATAATTTTTTTCATGGCTGATTTTACTTAACAGACGTAAAAATAAAGTTTATGTTACAATCAAATCTTTAAAATTTGTTAAACAACCTATAATAGTTTCTTCGATTATGTGATGTTGTTAAAAACGAGTGACTTAAAAGATATTGATAATAATTTATTAGTTTCTAAAAGTAATAAAATTTCATTTGCTCTTTGACTGAAAAGCCTATATTTGTCGACTACAATATAGTATACAACAATTTATGAGCGATTCTAGAAAAAGACACGAAGCTTTACTGTACCACGCAAAACCAAAACCAGGGAAAATCGAGGTTGTTCCCACTAAAAAATATGCTACTCAGCACGATTTAGCGCTCGCGTATTCTCCCGGTGTGGCAGAGCCTTGTTTAGAAATTGCCAAAAACAAAGAAAATGTTTACAAATACACTTCTAAAGGAAATTTAGTAGCCGTAATTTCTAACGGAACTGCGGTTTTAGGTTTGGGTGATATTGGTCCCGAAGCGTCAAAACCAGTAATGGAAGGAAAGGGATTACTTTTTAAAATATTTGCTGATATTGATGTTTTTGATATTGAAGTAGACGCAACTGATGTAGAGCTTTTTATACAAACCGTAAAAGCAATTGCACCAACTTTTGGAGGTATAAATTTAGAGGACATCAAAGCTCCCGAAGCTTTTGAGATCGAAAGAAGGTTAAAAGAAGAATTAGATATTCCTGTAATGCATGATGACCAGCATGGAACCGCTATTATTTCTGCAGCAGCTTTAAAAAATGCTGTTGAAATTACAGAAAAGGATATTTCTAAAATAAAAATGGTTGTGAATGGCGCAGGTGCTGCCGCAATTTCTTGCACACGTTTGTATCTAAAATTAGGGGCAAAAAGAGAAAATATTGTCATGTGCGACAGCAAAGGTGTTATCCGAAAAGATAGGGAAAATCTTACTTCTCAAAAAGCAGAGTTTGCAACGAATCAAGATATAAATACATTAGAGGAAGCAATGCAAAATGCAGATGTTTTTATTGGACTTTCTATGGGGAATATAGTTTCTCCAGAAATGTTATTATCGATGGCAAAAGACCCTATTGTTTTTGCAATGGCAAATCCTGTTCCTGAAATCAATTATGATTTAGCAATTGCTACTAGAGATGATATTTTAATGGCTACTGGTAGATCAGATCATCCTAATCAAGTAAATAATGTACTTGGTTTTCCGTTTATTTTTAGAGGTGCTTTAGATGTAAGAGCTACCAAAATTAATGAAGAAATGAAAATGGCTGCAGTGCACGCTTTAGCTGATTTAGCGAAGCAATCTGTGCCCGAACAAGTAAATATTGTGTATGACGAAGTAAGTTTAACTTACGGAAGAGAATATATCATTCCAAAACCATTTGATCCAAGATTAATTTATGAAATTCCTCCAGCAATTGCCAAAGCGGCCATGGATTCTGGAGTTGCTTTAGAACCAATTTCTGATTGGAAAAAGTACAGAGAAGAACTAATGGAAAGATCTGGCTCTGGAAGTAAAGAAATTAGAATGATTCATAATAGAGCAAAAAGCAATTTAAAACGAATTGTTTTTGCTGAAGCTGATCATTTAGATGTCTTAAAAGCGGCACAAAGAGTCCATGAAGAAAAACTCGGAAAACCTATTTTACTCGGACGTAAAGAATTAATTTTAGCGCTAAAGGAAGAAATTGGCTTCACTGCCGATGTACCAATTTTTGACCCTAAAACTGATGAAGAAAAAGAGCGTAGAGATCGATTTGGAGAAGCTTATTGGAAAAGAAGACAGCGTAAAGGACGAACTTTATCTGAAGCAAAAAAATTAATGCGTGAGCGTAATTATTTTGGAGCTATGTTGGTCAATGAAAATGAAGCTGACGCTTTAATTACTGGCTACTCTAGACCCTACCCCACTGTTGTAAAACCAATGCTTGAGTTAATTGAAAAAGAAAAGGGCATTTCTAAAATTGCTGCTTGTAACCTAATGCTTACTAAACAAGGCCCTTTATTTTTAGCAGATACCACTATCAATATCAATCCTTCAGCAAAAGATTTGGTAAAGATTACGCAAATGACCTCAAATTTGGTGAAAATGTTTGGTATGAAACCAAATATTGCCATGTTGTCTTTTTCTAATTTTGGATCTATTAACACCGAAACATCTATAAAAATTAAAGAAGCAGTTACTTTTATTCATCGTCATTACCCTGATGCAATTGTTGATGGAGAAATTCAAGCAGATTTTGCATTGAACCCTGAAATGCTAGCAAAAGAGTTTCCATTTTCTAAATTGAATGGTAAAAAAGTAAATGTTTTAATTTTTCCGAATTTAGAATCTGCAAATATCACCTACAAACTACTTAAACAAGTTCAAGGAGCAGAATCTATCGGTCCAGTAATTTTAGGTTTAAGCAAGGCAGTGCATGTTTTGCAACTAGGCGCAAGTGTTGATGAAATGGTAAATATGGCAGCTTTAGCATGTGTTGACGCTCAACAAAGAGAAAAGAATAAATAATTGATTACTTTAGACCGATAAAAGAAATTCATGATTACACAAGTTAGAGGTAGATTGGTAGAGAAAAACCCAACAGAAGTTGTTATCGATTGCAATGGTGTTGGTTATTTGTTGCACATTTCTTTAAATACTTTTTCTAGTTTACCTGATAGTGAAAATGTGGTTTTATTTACGCATTTATCTATAAGAGAAGATGCACACACGCTTTTTGGCTTTATCAATAAAACAGAAAGAGAAATTTTTAAATTATTAATTTCTGTTTCAGGTGTTGGTCCGAGTATTGCACGAACAATGCTGTCATCAATGACATCAGAAGAAATACAAAATGCAATAGCTTCAGAAAATGTACCACTAATACAAGCTGTAAAAGGAATTGGAATAAAGACTGCCCAAAGAGTAATTGTAGATTTAAAAGATAAAATCATGAAAACGTTTAATATTGACGAAATTTCTATAAACTCAAGCAATACTAATAAAGATGAAGCGTTATCTGCTTTAGAAGTTTTAGGCTTTAATAGAAAACAATCTGAAAAAGTTGTGAGTGCAGTTTTAAAAGAAAACCATGAAGCTTCTGTAGAACAAATTATTAAATCAGCTTTAAAAAACTTATAATAAATTGATCAGATTATTAAAAAATATACTTTTATTAGTCCTTTTTACTTTTTTAGTAAACTTATCTTCTTCCGCTCAAACCAAAAAGGTAAAAGATTCAACTAACCTAAAAATTGATACTTTACAGTTAAAATACAATTTTAATCACACACAAAGAGGAGACCTTTTTTTAGATGATTTAGCGGAAAAAGAAATTATTTTTGACAAAGAATTAAACAGGTACATTATTTTAGAGAAAATAGGTGAATTTTATACAAGTACACCAATTTTCTTAACTCAAAAAGAATACCAACAATATCGTTTAAAACGAGATATGTTGGAATATTTTAAAAATAAAGTAAGTGCTGCAGACGGTAAAAAGAAAGGTGCTGCAGCTGCACAAAAAGACTTGTTACCAACTTATTACACAGACTCTAAATTTTTTGAATCTATTTTCGGCGGAAATACAGTAAAAGTAACACCAACAGGGAATTTAAATCTAAAACTTGGTTTTATCTATCAAAATACTGATAACCCTCAAATATCTGAAGAAAATAGAAGCAGTCTTACCTTTGATTTTGATCAACAAATTAATGCGAGTATTCGTGCAAAGGTTGGTGAACGTTTAGAATTTACTGCAAATTATGACACACAATCTACTTTCGATTTTCAGAATCTTGTAAAGATAGATTATACCCCAACAGAAGATGACATCTTGCAAGGTATCGAAGCGGGTAATGTAGAAATGCCAATTAAAAACTCTTTAATAAATGGTGCTCAAAGTTTGTTTGGTGTAAAAACTCAATTAAAATTTGGTAACACAAACATAACGGCTGTTTTTTCTCAACAAAACTCTGAAAGCAAGACTATCGTCGCAGAAGCAGGTGCATCAATTCAACCCTTTGAGTTAAGAACTACAGACTATGATAATGATAGACACTTTTTCTTATCACAATTTTTTATAGATAATTATGCAAATTCTTTAAAAAACTATCCTTTAATAAGCAGTCAAGTTAATATCACAAGAATAGAAGTTTGGGTGACTAACAGAAATGCGAGCACTGAAGATTTTAGAAGTATCGTTGCTTTTGCAGATATTGGAGAATCTAACAATATTAATAACACTTACAAAAATCTTGTAAATAGCAATGGAACTGTGCAAAGCACGAACCCGGTTAGCATAAATATTAATTTAAACAATGTATCAACCACCATAAATCTACCTCAAAACAATGCAAATAATATTTATGATACAAATGTTTTAGCAGGAATTAGGGATGTTTCTAATGTTGAAAACACATTAAATCGTGAATTTCAAATGGAGCAAGGAACAGATTATTCGATGCTCGAAAATGCTCGAAAACTAGATTTAAATGAATATACCTTAAATCCACAATTAGGTTATATTTCCTTAAATAGAAGATTAAATGATGGAGAAGTTTTAGCCGTTGCTTACGAATATACTGTTGCAGGAACTGTTAATGGAAGTACTGAAAAATCTTTTAAAGTGGGTGAGTTTTCTAATGACGGAATTCAAGCACCACAAAATTTAGCTGTAAAATTGTTACGTAGTGAAATATTAACTACAAAAAGAGATAATGGAAATGGTGGAGAAGAATCTTTTCCTACTTGGCGTTTAATGATGAAAAATGTGTACGCATTAGGTGCATATCCATTAACCCAAGATGGCTTTCGTTTTGAAATACAGTATAGAGACGATGCGACTGGTATACCTTCAAATGTATTACAAAATGCACAAACTACAGATATTGCTAACACTCCATTAATTCAGGTATTAAAACTAGACCAATTAGACCAAAGTCAGTTTAGAACTGCGGATGGCTTCTTTGATTATGTAGAAGGAATTACTGTAAACTCTCAAAATGGATATATTATTTTTCCAGATCCAGAACCTTTTGGTAATGGTTTGGCTAACAAATTAACAAATGCTGCAGATGACGTTTATTTATTTAAAGATTTATATCTAAATACAAAAATAAACATCAAAAACAACTTTCAGAATAAAGATAAATATTTCTTAAAAGGGTATTTTAAATCAGAAAACTCTGGAGGGATTCCAATTGGTGCTTTCAATGTTCCAAGAGGTTCTGTGAAAGTTTCTGCTGGCGGAAGACAATTGGTAGAAGGTGTTGATTTTGTGGTTGATTATCAATTAGGGAGAGTGCAAATTATAGATCCAGGCTTACAAGCTTCTGGAACTCCTATAAATGTATCAACCGAAAATAATGCTGTATTTAATCAACAAAGAAAAACCTATATGGGCGTTGATATTGAGCATAAATTTTCTGAAGATTTTGTAGTGGGTGCAACTATTTTAAATGTAAATGAAAGACCTTTAACTCCTAAAGTTAATTTTGGTGCTGAGCCTATCGATAATACCATGTTTGGTGTAAACATAGATTATTCTACTGAGGTTCCTTATTTTACAAAATTAGCCAACAAATTACCCTTTGTAGATACAGATGTTCCTTCTAATTTATCTATAAGAGCAGATATGGCATATTTATTACCGGGAACACCAAGTGGAATAGATGTAGCTGGCGCTGCCACCTCATATATAGATGATTTTGAAGCATCACAAATACCTATTAGTTTATTATCTCCTTTAGATTGGTACGAAGCAAGTACTCCAAAATATTTTAATGGCTTTAATGGAGATCAAAATAATTTATCATACAATTATAAAAGAGGAAAATTAGCATGGTATAATGTAGATCAAATTTTTTACGGCATTGGACAAACTCCGCCAAGTATAGATGCTGATGAATTATCTAGAGCGGAAACAAGACAGATTAATTATAGAGAATTATTCCCAAATGTACAATTAGACATTACTCAAAATTCTTTAGTTAGAACGTTAGATTTAGCCTACTTTCCTCAAGAAAGAGGCTCTTACAACTTTAACACTTTAGACAGCGATGTTAATAATGACGGAACTTTTAAGAATCCTAATGAGAACTGGGGTGGAATTATGCGTCCTTTAACTACGAATAATTTTGATCAAGCGAATGTTGAATTTATTCAATTTTGGGTGATGGATCCTTATCAAAATTATTCTATTACAAATGAAGAAGGTTTGCCACAAGGCATAAACCCGAATGATTTATCAAATCAAGTTGGAGATTTATATATCAATTTAGGAAACATATCTGAAGACATTGTTAAGGATAATCGTAAGATGTTTGAAAACGGCTTGCCCGAAAATGGTTTAAAGGTTGATGGCTCTAATGTGAATAGAACGACTTGGGGAGATGTGCCAAGAAGCCCGTCAATTATATACGCTTTCAGTGAAGAAGATGGTGCAAGAACAAATCAAGATTTAGGGTTTGATGGGTTAACTGACATTGAGGAAGAAGAACATTTAAAGCAACTTTCTGATTCTTTAAACTTAAATATAAATTTCTCTAAATTAAAATCTAATGATATTTCATCTGATAATTTTCAATTTTTCAGAGGAGCAGAATTAGACGCTATTAATGCCTCTATTGTAAAAAGATACAAAGACTACAACAATACACAAGGCAACTCGCCAACATTAAATCAATCGCCAGAATCGTATCCAACTTCATCTTCAACATACCCCGACGTAGAAGACATTAATAGAGATCAAACAATGAATACTGTTGAGAGCTATTATGAGTATAAGGTATCTATGAATCAAGCAGATTTAGTAAAAGGTAGAAATTATATTGTTGACGAAAAAACAACTTCTGTTTCTTTAGAAAACGGGAATACACAGCAAACAAAATGGTATCAATTTAGAGTACCCGTTAGAAATGGAACACCAATAAATGGAATTTCTAATTTTAACAGTATTCGTTTTATAAGAATGTTCCTAACAAAATTTAAAATGCCTGTTGTCATTAGATTTGGTGAACTCGATTTGGTACGTGGTGATTGGAGACGATATACAAAAACGATAGATCCTGCAATAGATCCTGACAGAGAATTAACGCAGGCTGAATTAGAAGGTTTTGAAGTTGGCGTTGTTAGTATAGAACAAAATAATGGAAGTTATATTGAACCTCCAGGGATTGAAAGAGAACGTTTACAAGGAAGTACCACGGTGCAATTACAAAATGAACAATCTGTCACCTTAAAAGTTAACGATTTAGAAACTAAAAAAACTAGGGCCATTTATAAAAATATAAGTGTAGATTTAAGACGTTTTAAAAATTTGAAAATGTTTATGCATTTGCAAGAAAATGAAGGAGGAGGTTCTTTAAGTGATGATGATTTTTCAGCAGTTATAAGATTAGGAACAGACTTAAATGATAATTTTTATCAAATCGAAGTTCCTTTAAAAGTAACAAGAAATGGCAGTTCTGCACTCGACATTTGGCCGGAAGCAAATAATCTAGATGCTATTTTGGAATCCTTTGGAAAACTAAAAGTAGAAAGAGATGGTTCCGGATTCTTGGTGAATGATATCTATCCATCTGAAAATCCAAATGATATTCCTGAATTTAAAATTCGAGTAAAAGGAAATCCTACACTGGCGCAATTAAGAACAATAACTTTAGGTTTAAGAAATAATACTACTTCAAATAAAAGTGGGGAAATCTGGTTTAATGAATTGCGTTCATCAGGTTTTGACAACAAAGGAGGTTGGGCTGCGGTTATGAATGCTGATGCAAATTTTGCTGATGTTGCGAATGTATCCCTTTCAGGAAGCGTAAAAACCATTGGTTTTGGAAATGTAGAAGATCGCGTAAATCAGCGTAGTTTAGACGAAACAAAACAATACGATGTTTCTACAACTATTAATTTAGGCAAAGTTTTAACACCACAAAAATGGGGTATTCAATTACCGATGAGCTACAGCGTTGGTGAAAAATTCGTTGATCCAAAGTTTGATCCTCAATATCAAGATGTAAAATTAGAAGATGCTTTGGAGCAGAATCCAAATAGTGAATTTTCTCGAGATTACACAAAAAGAACAAGTATCAGTTTTATCAATGTCAAAAAGAATAGAAACCCAAATTCAACGAAAAAACCAAAGTTTTATGATGTAGAAAACTTAGCAGTTTCTTATTCCCATAATAAAGAATTCCATAGAGATTACAATATAGAAAAGTATATTAATGAGAATGTATCAGCTTCTGCTGCTTATAACTTCAACTTTAATTCAAAACCTATAGAATTCTTTAAAAATTCAGAAAAATTTAGAAACAAATACTGGAAGTTTATAAAAGATTTAAACTTTAATCCTGTGCCAAAAACCTTCGCTTTAAACTCTAGAATTAATAGAAGTTATAACGAACAACAATCCAGAAATTTAGTAGAGGGTTTAACTGCTCAACCAGAATTAAAACAACGTAGATTTTTATTTGACTGGGATTATACAGTTGGTTTTGATTTAACAAAATCGATACAACTAAACTTTAACGCAACTAATAGTTATATTTATGATGCCTTTGGAAATGGAGAAGATTTACAAATTTTTGATGATTTCTTTAACACAGGTAGACCAAACCATTACCATCAAAAACTAAATACAACTTATAATTTACCTTTAGATAAGTTTCCATTCCTAAGCTTTATGAAAGCTGATTACGCTTACACAGCAGATTTTGATTGGCAGGTGTCGTCGCAAGACAATACTATCTTAGAACAAATTGGTAATGTAATTCAGAACTCAAATACACATAATATAAACACCACTCTTTCCTTTGATAAGTTGTATCAGAAAGTTGGTTTTGAAAAGCTCTTATTAACAAAAACGCAACGTAAAAATGCAAAAGGAAAAAATTTAGCTAGAATAAAACAAAAGAAAACATTACCCATTGGAAAGCAAATTTTAAAAGGAACTTGGAATATTCTGACCTCTGTAAAACAAGGTAAAATAAGTTATACAGAAAATAATGGTCAGTACTTGCAAGGTTATACAGAAAATATTGGATTTTTAGGCGGAGCACCTACCTCATTTGCTTTTGGTAGTCAAGTAGATATTAGAAATAAGGCCTTAGAAAATGGCTGGTTAGTTACAAGAATTGATGGTGGAGAATATTTTAACAAAACTTACAGCAAAACTCATTATAACAAATTAGATTACACTTTTACGGTTAAGCCTTTTAAAGATTTAAATATTGATGTTCGAGGAAATAAAATTCAAACCAAAGATATTTCTCAACAAATAGATTTAATAGAAGGCAAAAGTGCATTTGAAGATACTCCTGTTTTTGAAACTGGTAACTTTAGTACAAGTCATTCTATGCTTTCAACAGCATTTACAAATGGCGATGCTCTGTTCCAGAAAATGAAAGATTACAGAAGTATTATTTCGAATAGATTAGCTTCAGAAACAGGAGCGCTAATTGATGGTTTTGGTCAAAACAGTCAACAAGTCTTACTTCCGGCATTTATGGCTGCTTATTCTGGTAAAAGTCCAAATAAAGTAAGCACAGGACTGTTTAGAGATATTCCAATTCCAAACTGGACTCTGAGATATAATGGTTTAATGAAATTCAAATGGTTTAAAAAGAACTTTTCAACCTTTGTACTTTCTCATGGATATAGATCTTCATATACCATTTCTAGCTTTACAAACAACTTACAATACGATGATGCCACTGCATATACTAAAACGAATATAGCAGGTAATTACGAATCTGAAAGACTAATTGCCAGTGCTACTCTTGTGGATGAATTTTCACCCTTGGTAAAAGTGGATTTAAAAATGAAAAACTCCTTTTCTTTGAGAGGAGAAATTAAAAAAGACAGAACTTTAACCATGAATTTTAATAACAGTACTATAACAGACATTGCTGGTACTGAATATGTTTTTGGTTTTGGGTATGTTTTTAAAGACGTAAAAATGAACACACGTTTTACAGGTAAAAAGACAACCCTTAAAGGTGATATTAACTTAAGAGCAGATGTATCATTAAGAGATAATTTAACCCAAATTAGATATGTTGACGAAGATAATGATCAAATTAGTGGGGGACAGAAATTATTTTCAATTAAATTTACAGCAGATTACAAATTGAATAGTAATTTAACAGCATCTTTTTATTACAATCATCAAACATCTAAATATGCTATTTCTACCACTTTTCCAAGACAATCAATTAATGGTGGATTTAATATAGTTTATAACTTAGGAGGAAATTAAACCAAATCAATAAAAATAAAAATAAAATGAATATTCCAGCTGAATTAAAATACACCAAAGATCATGAGTGGATTCAAATTGAAGGAAACATCGCAACTGTAGGAATTACAGATTTTGCGCAGGGAGAATTAGGAGATATTGTATATGTAGATGTAGATACATTAGATGATAATGTAGAAGAGGGAGAAGTTTTTGGTTCTGTAGAAGCCGTAAAAACAGTTTCAGATTTGTTTATGCCTTTGTCAGGTGAAGTAGTTGAATTTAATGAAGGACTAGAAGATGATCCAGAATTGGTAAACACTGACCCTTATGAAAAAGGATGGATGATTAAAATAGCGATTTCTGACAGCTCACAAATAGAAAATTTACTAGATGCTAAAGAATATCAAGACCTTATTAAGAAATAACAGTTTTATAATAGCTTTTGTAACTACAATTATTATTGTGTGCTTGAGCCTTATAAGAGTGCCAAACGCGCCTATTAAGCTTACTTTTACTAATATTGATAAAATTTTTCATGGTTTCGCATACTTTATGTTAGCCCTTTCATGGTTAATAGCATATTACAAGAAACCTAATAAAAAATATTGGATCGTAATTCTTTGCATTGTTTTTGGCATAATTATTGAACTATTACAGAGTAAAATAACCCTATACAGATCAGGAGATTACTTAGATGTGATTGCAAACTCTGCAGGAGCACTCTCGGCTTTGTTGATTTTTAATATAATTTCAAAAAAAAAATAGATTAATTAACAATAAGACTTGTATTTAAAACAATAATTTAATTAAATTAGCCACCTATTAATAAATCTTTAAAATGGAAATTAAGAAAAGTCCTAAATCAAATTTAGAAAATTTCAGCAAAATTTTTATGCAAATTGGTCTTGTACTAGCCCTTTTTATAACTTATGTTGCAATAGAAAAGAAAACATTCGATAAAACCTACGGAGATTTAGGTTCTGCTGTTATGAACGCAGATATGGAAGAAGAAATTCCTATTACAGAAAGAGTTGAACCGGTAAAACCTAAAACACCACCACCACCAGCTCCAGAAAAAATTGAAATCGTCGAAGATGAAAAAGAAATTGAAGAGACTGTTATAGAATCAACAGAAACTGATGAAAGTGAAGCGGTTGAAGTTGAAGAAATTGAAGAAGTTGAAGAAGTTGAGGAAATTGAGGAAGATGTAAGCTTCATGATTATTGAAGATGTACCCGTATTTCCTGGCTGTAAAGGAAATAAGGCTGAATTAAAAAAATGTTTTAGTGCAAAAGTACAAAAGCACTTTGGTAGAAAATTTGATAGTGAGTTACCTAACGAGTTAGGTTTATCACCAGGAAGAAAAAGAGTATTTATTGGTTTTAAAATTGATAAAAAAGGTAATATCGTAAACATTCAAGCGAGAGCTCCACATCCAAAAATTAAAGCTGAAGTTGTAAAAGTAATGAAGCAATTGCCAAAAATGAAGCCAGGTAGACAAAGAGGAAAACCAGTAGGAGTAAAATATAGTATTCCTTTTACTTTAATAGTAGAGTAAAAAAAATACAAAAAGTTTTAAAAAAGCGTTCAGAGAATCTCTAAACGCTTTTTTTTAGCTCCAATAAATAAGGAATAACGCTGTTTTAATTATATATTCATAATCTTGTATCATTGCCAACGAAGCCCAATAGCACTTAATTAAACTACTATCAGATATAATAAAACAATAAACTTTTCGCTAACAACTTATTAAAACATAATTTATAAGCAATAAAAAACTCATTAGTATTTTAAAATACTAATGAGTTTTTTCTATTAAATTTTAGGTATTATTATTTATTTTTAACTGCAACATTAGATTCCGACTTCCAAGAATTTACTGAAGCGATAGAATTATTTACATAATTAATCTCTTTTAAAGCCGATTTAGACCAAACAAACCATTTCCCAACTTTTTTACCATTACTATAATAACCCAATTGAGTTTTATTACCTGCTTTATCAAAACGTGCCCATTCTCCTGTTAATTTTTTATCTTTAAAAGAACCTTGTGTTTTAACAGCTCCATTTTCATAATAATAAGTAACTTTTACTAAATCCCCTTCCGCCATGTAAGTTGGTCTGTTTTCTTGCGAATATCCTACAGTTCCAAGCATAAATATGAATATTACAATAATTTTTCTCATATTAATTTCTTTTAAGATTAACATTATTTTTACAAATATAAATATTTTGTAACCATTAAAAAACATTTACATAACATTAAATTTACATTGAAATCTGTATATAACCCTATTTTGAACAAAAAAAATTATATTTACAATAAATAAATCTTAATAAACTGAAAATATTATGGCGGTAATGAAAGTGATTGAAGTATTAGCTAACTCTGAAAAAAGTTGGGAAGAGGCTACGAGGAAAGCTGTAAAGCATGCAGCGGAATCTGTGAAAAATATTAAATCTGTATTTGTACAATCACAAAGTGCTGTTGTTAATGGCAGTAATGTTACTGAATTTAGAGTGAATCTAAAAATTACTTTTGAAGTAAACTAAAATTTCCATTCAAACTCCGTTAAAGTGATTTGATACCATATTAAATCACTTTATTTTTCAAATATTATGAATATAATTCAAATTATACTTATTGGTCTCGTGACCGTAATCCACGCATACATTGTCTATCTAGAAATGTTTCTTTGGACCACACGAAAAGGGATAAAAGCTTTTGGATTAAAAAGCAAAGAATTTGCTGAAGAAACAAAGGTATTAGCAGCGAACCAAGGTTTATATAATGGCTTTTTAGCTGCTGGTTTAATCTGGTCTATCATCATAAAAAATACCGATACAGCTTTATTCTTTCTAATATGTGTTTTTGTTGCAGGTATTTATGGTGCATACTCAACAAAGAAAAAAAACATCTTGTATATTCAATCCATTCCTGCATTAATATCAGTGATTGTTTTATTAAAACTTTAAACCATGAACAGTTAGACTAAAACCTAACTTATTTCCATCATCTTTATTCCTTAGATTTTAAATATTCGCTTACTTTTGCCTCTTATTATTAATAAAACGAAAATGGAGGAATATCTAGAAAAAATAAAAGAACTTTTAATTGAATACACCCCTAATGTAATTACTGCTTTAATCATTTTAATAGTTGGTTTATTTCTAATTAATATCGTTATAAAATCATCTAAAAAAATAATGATTAAAAGAGGTGTCGATCTTACGCTTCAAAAATTTTTAGGAAATCTTAGCAGCTGGGTTTTAAAAATATTATTATTCATTACAGTAATTTCAAAATTAGGAGTTGCAACAACATCTTTTGCTGCCATTGTAGCTTCTGCCGGTTTAGCTATCGGTTTGGCCTTGCAAGGTTCTTTAGCTAATTTTGCTGGCGGAGTTTTAATCATGATCTTTAGACCTTTTAAAATTGGTGATTTAGTTGAAGCTCAGGGTGAAACTGGTGCTGTAAAAGAAATTGAAATCTTTACAACAAAACTCACCGGTTTATCAAATAAAGAAATTATTATTCCTAATGGAAGCTTGTCCAATGGGACTATTATAAATTATACCGTAGAAGGCACAAGGCGTGTAGATTTAATATTTGGCGTTTCTTATGATACGGACATCAAGAAAACAAAAGAAGTTTTAATGCATGTTTTAATGCAGCATCCAAAAGTATTAAAAGATCCAGCGCCAGCCGTTATGGTCTCTGAATTAGCCGATAGCTCAGTAAATTTTGCAGTGAGACCTTGGTGTGCATCTGCTGATTATTGGAGTGTTTATTTTGATATTACTGAAAATACTAAAATAGCCTTAGACGAGGCAGGAATAGAAATACCTTATCCTCATATAGTAGAAATTAAAAAGTAGGTTTCTTTTTCTTTTCTGGAATAACAATAAAATCTTTTAAATAAAAAGGTTCAAAATAAGCGACATTTTCTATGTCGCTTATTTTATATTTCTCATAAGAAAGTTTTGCCATTTCTTGTGCCGAAGGAAACTTAGCATCTATAAAAATCGCATTTTTATGCGTAATAATTTTTTTACATTTCTGAGATCCATCACCTAAAAAATAAACTTTACTCCTTTCTAAATATTCACAAAAAGAATTTTCATCTATAATCTCAGCTTTAATTTCTCTTATTTTTTGATGCTTCTCATTAAAAACTGATGCATAAACTTCCAATCTTCTTGCATCTAACATCGGCACAATAATTCCTTCTTCAATAGTAATTGAAAAAGACAAAGAAGTAAGAGTATCAATAGAAATTAAAGGTTTATCAAGGGCAAAACACAGCCCTTTTGCGGCAGAAACTCCAATTCTTAACCCAGTATAAGACCCAGGACCTTTACTTACTGCTACAGCATCTATTTTATCAGAGGTAAGATTTGCTTCTTTTAAAACATCTAAAATAAAAGGGTGCAAAACTTCTGCATGAGAGTAATTACCATTATTTAATTCTTTGATGGCTAAAATTTCACCTTTTTCTGCAATGCTTACAGAACAATTTTTAGTGGTAGTCTCAATATTTAAAATGATGCTCAAAATCTATAATTCTTTTTTGTAAAGATAAATTAAAAAGAAAACCTCACAGTAATCTACTCACTATGAGGTTTAAACTATTTTTTGAAGTAAATTATTCTAAAATTAATTCTCCAGAATAAAATTGCAATACTTTAGTTTTAAAAACATAATTGTATTTAGAACGAATTAATGCAGCTTCAGCATTTACCAAACGTGTTCTTACTTGATCAAAATCAAACTGCGTCATTGCTCCAAAATTATAGCGCTCTTGTGCATTTTTAAATGCTTCTTCTTGCGCTCCTAAAGAAATTTTTGCGGTTTCATATGTTTTTAAAGCCGATTTCACATCCAAAAAAGCCTGTTCTATAGTTTGTTTTAAAGCTACTTTCTCGCTCTCTAATCTTATTTCAAAAACTTCTTTATTTATCACGGATTGTGCAACTCTATTCCTAGTTTGAAAACGATTAAAAATTGGAACACTTACGTTAAAACCAACACCATAACCAAAGTTATCATTTAATTGATTTGACAAACCAGGATTAGAAAGTCCCTCCGGAAGCTTTAAATTAAATCCATAATTTGTCGATAATCCTGCAGAAGCTGTAACTGAAGGTAAAAAAGAAGCTTTAGATATTTCTATACCTAAACTTGCGCTTTCAATCGCTATTTTAGCTCTAGCAATTTCTGGCATTGTTTCTAAGGATTTATTATATACTATTGATGAACTTTTATATAACAAGTTTGAAGATGGAGTGCCTACATCAATAGAAGCTATATCAAAACCTTCAACAGGAACCTGTAATAACTGTGCCAAATTTAACAATGCTAAATCTAAAGCATTTTCTTGCGTAATTACTGTTTGTAAATTTGTAGCTGCTGTAGATTGTGCGTTTAATAAATCTCCTTTTGGTATAACTCCAGAATTAAATCTACTTTCTGCTGCTTCAATTTGTTTTTTGCTTATTTCATGCTGAACCTTGGCTGCATTTAAGTTTTCCTTAGCAAATAGAATATTCAAATAACCATTAACTACAAATAAAGAAATGTCATTTTCAATTTTCTTTAAATCTAACATGCTTGTTTCCACACCTAATTGCGCTTGTTTGTATGTATTTGTATTTCTATACCCATTAAATACAGTAATACCTGAATTTACGTTAATTGAGCCTCCAAAAAAAGTTGTGTTCACCCTATTTTGAGAAACTGGATCAAAACCAGTACCAAAATTCAAATTACCTCCAGTATTACCAGTTAGATTTGGCAAAAAATTTCCTTTCGCAATCTCTACATCTTTTTCTGCCAACTCTAAACTAAGTCTGTTTTGTTGGATAGAAATATTTTTCACTAACGCTTCATCTACACATTCCCTTAAATCCCACTTTTTCTGTGAAAAAGTAGTTATTGAAGTTAAAAAAGCTACTATTACTATAAATTTAATTTTCACAACGTCTTTTGTTTTTTGTTTGTTTATTACTTTTATTCACTACAGTTCAAAAGCAAAAAAATATTACTTTGATTGTGCATATAAGACGACTAAAACTATAAAATGTTACAGATTTTCACTCTTATTGAAATGTTAAATTTTTGCCTGTTTTTTATATCTGTAAATTGTATAAAACAACACACCAATAAGTAAGTATGGAAATACCATTAAATAAGTAATTCCGTTATTAACACCTTCTGCCATAGAAACATCACCATTTTCTACAACAGCTTTGCACATTGCACACTGGGAGTAAGTTGATTTTACAGTAAAAAGAATTAAAAGAAAAAAGGTATATATTCTTTTTTTAAGCATAATAAGGAGATATCATTATATAAACTATTACCCCGGTTACAGCTACATATAGCCATAACGGAAATGTAATTTTTGCTATTTTTTTGTGTTGTGCAAAATTACCTAATTTCGCTCTCAAGTAGGTGGTTAATACAAAAGGTATTACAATTATAGACAATACAATGTGTGTAAATAAAATAAAATAATAAACGAATTTAATGGCTCCTTCACCACCAAATTTAGTAGAATCAGATGTCATATGATACGCTATATACATCAACAGAAAAGCTAAAGAACAAATAATTGCAAGAGTGTTTAATTGTTCATGTAATTTCTTATTTCCGTTTTTAATAGCGAGAACAGCTGCTATTAATACAATAGCTGTTAATCCATTTATAGATGCATAAATTGGTGGTAAAAAAGTAAAAGGCTCTACATCAAAACCTAAGTCTCTTACATTAACTCCAAATAACGCTGCAACAGCTATTGGAATTATAATAGACAACCCTGTGATTATTTTTCTGTACTTTCGTTCTTGTGCTAGCTTACTCATTTAATAACAATTTAATATCTTCTTTTAATTCATTTATTTGATCAGGAAAAGTTTGTTCTTGCAACGCTCTGTAATACATAATAGGATTGCCAAACTTATCTTTTCTAGATCTAATATAACCATCTTTATCCACCAACGCGAACAAACCTGAATGTTCAAATCCCCCATGCTCTTCATCTCCTTTTCCTGCATATAATTTAAACCCTTTGTTAGACAAAGCATACACAATCTCTTCGGATTTACCTGTAAGCAAGTGCCAATTTTTATGCTTAATTCCTTTGTTTTTTGCGAACTCTTTTAAGATTTTTGGAGAATCAATTTCTGGAGTAATAGAAATAGAAGCTATTCCGAAATCCGGATTTCCAAGAAATGAATCTTGGATGCTCAACATCTTCTGATTCATTAAAGGACAAATTGTTGGACAAGTAGAAAAGAAAAATTCTACAACAAACACCTTACCCTCGTAAGTTTTATTCGTGATTATATTTCCTTCTTGATTTGTAAATTCGAAATCTGGAACTTTATTAAATTTAAATAAACTATTTGTACTTCCTGATTTTTTATCAACTTTATTCAATCTATCATCTTGAACAAAATCATTGTCATTTAACCTTCTATCTATATTTCTAACAACATAAATTCCGAATAAAAGTATAATAAAAGAAACACCTATGTAAGAATATTTTTTGTTCATAGCCCAACCTCTTTTCGATCTGCTTTGTTTTTATTCTTTTCCTTAAAAGCAGCGTAATACTCGTAATAGAGTACTTTTACATCATCTTTTAATTTTGCATTCAATTCTGAAACAGAATTCATATTATACCCATAAAGTTTTCCATCTTTACTATCTGAGTCTTTTAGTCTTCCTCTTAAATTTACATTTTTATCAATTAAAAATGCTTTTGAAGAAGCTAAATTTGTCAGAGGCTCATCAAAAGAAAAACTGCTATACAAAGCTTCTATCTCTTCTTTAGAACTTGCCATGAAAACCCATTTTTGCATATCCGTAAAAGCACCAATTTCTCCTTTTAATTTCTCTGCTTCAGTTTCTTTTCCATTAGGATAAATCGCTACAATCTGAAATTTCTTATAATCTGTAAACTTCTTATACACCTTTTCATTTAGGTTGAAGAGGCCAGATTTATTCGTGTTTACATCATTTCCTAAAAAACAAATAATGGAAACATTATCTTTTAATTGAACTTTTTTGGTCCCATCAATTTTTGAAATATCAGTAATATTTTTAGTTACAATTGGTAGTTTTGTGAAATTATTTTTTCCTGTAGAAAGAATTAAAAAACAAATTAAAGGAAAAATAAAAAGCAAAAATAGTACTACTCTTTTTTTTGTGATAAATTTCATTTCTAAATAGTTAATACAATTTTAAGAATACTAAAAAACATCAACTTGTTTAAGATGACATATTTTGAATATAAAAAAAAGGTGGTTAACACCACCTTTATAATTTTCTAATTACCATTTTACAAGTGGCGCCAATGTGTCATATAAGTAGCCACCTTCAATTAAAAGTAAAGTTACAAGGAAACAGATTAGAAAAACTGCAGTCCAAACTGCAGCACGTCTAAACCATTTTTTTTCTCCTTCCATGTGCATGAAAGTCCAAGTAATATAATATGCTTTATAAAGTGTTAGAATAATAAAAATCCAGTTCAACGGACTTGTTCCTAAAAAATTAGTTAAATATAAAACTTCTGGTTTTATAATACCTAAAGCAACTTCTATAATAGTTACAACGGATAGTAAACCAAATACCATCCATATTCTTTTTACATTAGATTCGTGTGCGTGTGCCATTTTTATTTTGCTATTATTTTATAATTAAACCAAGTAGAAGAAGGTAAAAACAAATACCCAAACTAAATCTACAAAGTGCCAATATAATCCTACTTTTTCTACCATTTCGTAATGCCCTCTTTTTTCATATGTACCAAGGATAACATTAAAGAAAATGATAATATTAATTACGATTCCAGAGAATACGTGAAATCCGTGAAAACCTGTAATGAAGAAAAAGAAATCTGCAAAAATTGTATTTCCATACTCATTTACTTTTAAATTTGCTCCTTCTACAACAAGTTTTCCTTTTGCTAATTCCGAAGCACCTTTTTCTCTTGAGAAAATAATTTTTTGCTTTTTCTCTAAATCAATTTGTTCACTTCTAATTTGTATTGAAGGATCTGCTTTATAAGAGGCCATTATTTGAGCAACGGAGTAAGCTCCTACAGATTCTCCAGATTCAAACCATAGTCCATTTTTTTTGGTATTAGATTCTCTATGATCCATTCGATCACCAACAACAAAATCTGACAAAGCTATTTGGTGACCGTCTTTTACAAATTGTAAAAGTCTTCCATCCGCAGTCTTCACAGCTCCATAAGAGCCCTTAATAAAAGTATTCCATTCCCATGCTTGAGAACCTACAAATATTAAACCTCCAATAATTGTTGCGAACATATACCATGCTACCTTATTTTTTTGCATTTTATGACCAGCATCAACAGCCATTACCATTGTTACTGATGAGAAAATAAGTATAAATGTCATAAAAGCAACATAATACATAGGGTAATTACCATGTATAAATGGCACGTGAGTAAACACTTCATCTGCAATTGGCCATGAATCTATAAATTTAAAACGTGTTAAGCCGTAAGCCGCTAAAAATCCCGAAAAGGTTAATGCATCAGAAACGATAAAAAACCACATCATCATTTTACCATAACTTGCTCCGAATGGCTTTACTCCGCCACCATTCCAAGTTTTCTTACTATCAGAAGGTATAGCAATATTTGCTTCCATAAATCTTATCTGTTAATTATTTCTTAATTAGTTCGCCAAAAATAACTATTTTTAATCACCTAATAAAATAGAAAAAGAAAAATAGGTAAATCCAAAGTATATCTACAAAATGCCAAAAGATTGCACCTAGTTCAAAACCAAGCATATCATCCGATTTATATTTGTATTTAAAATGATTATAAATAACAACTAAAAGTACAGCGACCCCTGCGAACAAGTGTAATACATGGATAAAAGTAATTCCGATTATAAAGGATGTTGACACCGTGCTCTCTGGTCCTGTAAAAAACAATCCGATACTTTTAAGTTGATTAAATCCAGCATATTGTTGCCAAATAAATCCAATTCCCAAAAATAAGGTAACAAGCACCATTATTAATGATAACTGTCTTTTGTTTTGTTTTAAAAATCTTTGTGAAAAAAATAGTGTAATACTACTCGCCACTATTAGAACCGTACTTACGTAAAAGGCATCAGGTAAGTCAAAAGAAACCCAATCATCACGCTTCATACTTATTACATAAGCACTTGTTAATCCTGCAAAAAACATAACCATGCTAATCATAGAAATCCACAACATTGGCTTTGCTGATTTCTTTTTAGCGACTGTATATTCTTGTTTTAAAGCTTGTTCTCCTATCATTTTTTAATGTAAAAATTTATCAACTACATATATAATTTGCACAACAGTAATATACAAAACACTAGACAACATTAATTTTCTTGCATCTGTATTTTCTTCTGATTTATGCAATTGAAGTGCATAAAATAACATAATAACTCCTAAGAAAGCAACGATTATTGCAGTTATCGGGTATATGTAAAAGTTTCCAGACAACTTTAAAACTGGAGCTACAGAAACTAAAATCATGATAACCGTATAAAATATAATTTGTTTTACCGCTCCTTTATCTTTGGTATTCATGGGCAACATATTAAACCCTGCTTTTTTGTATTCTTCAAATTGCAACCATCCAATTGCCCAAAAATGTGGAAACTGCCAAAAAAACTGAATCATAAATAACATCCCTGCTTCTACTCCAAATTGGTCTGTTGCTGCTACCCATCCTAACATAAAGGGAATTGCACCAGGAATTGCACCCACAAAAACTGCTAAAGGTGTTACCGATTTTAGAGGCGTGTAAGCACAAGTATATAAAAAAATTGAAATAGCCCCAAATAAAGCGGTCTTTGGGTTGATACTATATAAAATAGAAATTCCTAAAACTGTAAACAAAATGGCAATGATCATTGCAAAAGTCACAGACATTCTTTTTGTTGGGAGAGGTCTATCTTTGGTTCTTTGCATCAAAGCATCTGTATCTTTCTCTATAATTTGATTAAATGCATTAGATGCACCCACCATAAAGAAACCTCCTAATGCTAATAATACAACTGTAGTAAAGTTTATGACATCTACTGCTAACAAATATCCTGCAACAGAAGAAAACACCACACTTAAAGACAAGCCAACTTTTGTAAGTTGTTTTAAGTCTGATAAAAGTATATTCATTGAAGTTTTTGTCTCTGAAATTACTATTGAATTCATTATTAAACCAATTGAATGCAAAGATATTTTATAAATATCAATTTACCATAGAATTTGTAAAATATTGTTTTGTAAATTAAAAAACCCACTCAATAAATTGAGTGGGAAAATTGCTATGAAAAAGAAAAAGTGTGCTTTACTTAAAAAGCACACACAAATGTAAATATAATTTTATGATATAAAAATATAAAAATTACATTTTTTTTACATTTAATGTAATTATTTATATTTTTCGTTTTGTTTAATTGCGAAGTCTTTGAAATACAACTAATTATTTATTTCAACCTAAAATTAAACAAATCAAGTTTTAACAAACTCGGCATACTTTTTCTTTCATTAAGTCAATAAACATGGGTATAAAAAAAGAATGTATTTTTAGAATTACATTCTTTTTTCTATTTTCTTTCTGGCTAATAAATCTGCAATAGTTGGATTTTCGGAACAACTTTTTATTTGAACAAACGCATCTCCAGTTTTCACAAAACCCGTTTGTAATACTTTAAAATATACACCGCAAAAAGTAGTATTCCAAAATTGTTTTACAATTTTCATATCGTCAAAACGAATGCCTAGTTTATAACAAGGGTTTCTTTGAAGGGTGACTTCTAAAACAGCCTCGCCTACTTTAAAGGTATCTCCAACATGAGTATTACATTCATCGAGATTATCAATGGTTAAATTCTCTCCAAACATTCCTAAACTCCAATCTAAATTGGGGTACAAAGGCTTCCAATACTCATAATGTTTTAAAGAATATCCATAAATTGCTTGATTGATTCCTCCATGATTTTCCCTATCACAAATTGCATCTCCTCTCACATCCTCAGTATCTAAAAAAACAGGTTTATCCATTGGAAATTTAAAAATACCTGTGACCACTTTTATATTTTCCCAAATAACCTCCTTTCGTTCGCCAATATTTGTCGACACAATTTTCATTCAATTACTTTTTAGAAAATTTAGATAACGCCTTTTTTGTGAAGTCCGATAGCACTAATTTTCCTGAAACCAATGCTCTTTCAGCCAATAATTCATTCCAATTTTGGGTATTTCCCCATAAAACTTTCTTCATTTCACCCAAAGCTGATGGATTGTAGGACGCTAATTTTGATGCTAAAATTTCTACTTCTTCATCTAATTCTTTAACGGTTTCAAAGACTTTTGCATACAACCCTTTTTCTTTTGCCCAATAAGCTGTTTTCCAATTGGTCGCATCTAACGTTAATTCGGATAACGCAGCTAACCCTATTTTTCTTTTAACTACTGGCTCAATGACAAAAGGACCGATACCAATTGTGAGTTCTGATAATTTAATAGCGGCATTTTCTGTAGCCAAAACATAATCGCAGGCTGAGGCCAAACCAACTCCTCCTCCAACAGTTTTTCCTTGAACACGTCCAATAATAATCTTACCACAAGTTCTCATGGCGTTAATCACATTTGCAAAACCAGTAAAGAATTTTTCTCCTTCCTGTAGATTAGAAATAGCAACTAACTCATCGAAAGAAGCACCTGCACAAAAAGCTTTCTCCCCTTCAGATTTTAAAATGACAACTGAAATAGCATCATTTTCTGAGATTGAATTCAATTCTTTTGTTAACCTATTTAACAATTCACTTGGAAAAGAATTACTGGCAGGATGCCCAAATTCTATCGTTGCAATATTATTTTGAAGGCTGGTATATAAACTTCCATTTTGCCTTGTAGTCGTCATAAAATATAAGTTTTACCAAAAATAGGTTTTTATAACAAGAATGTCAATGTTAAATTGAGGAAGAATTATTGCGCAAAAAAGAGAATTAATTATAATGTGACAAACTTGTTTCATTCTAAAAAATAAATATTTATTTGTACTTCAACTTCATTATTACCAAAAATAATGATGAAATTGCTGTGATTGAATTTGCTAAAATCATTGGTAAACTTTTTAAATGAATACCATAAATTAACCATAAAACAATCCCAACAAAAAAAGTGAGATACATGGTTAAAGAAAGTCCTGAGGTATCTTTCGTTTTGTAAGTTTTAAAAACTTGTGGCAAAAATGATGCTGTTGTAATAAAGGCAGCTACTAAACCAATAATTTCATAAAAATCAATCACTTTTTCTTTCGTTTATTTTGATAAATTCTGAACTCAAAAAGAATGACAAAAAACATCTTTATATGTCTTTCTTTACTAATAGCTGAATAACAGATGTACTCTGAGCATGCTATCCAACTATATTTACAATTTTACCTGGTACAATAATTACTTTTTTAGGAGTTCTACCTTCTAATTGCGCAATTGTTTTTTCGTTTTCCAAAACAGTTTTTTCTATCTCTTCTTTCGATAAATCAAGAGAAAGCTCCAATGTAAAACGCATTTTTCCGTTAAAGGAAATCGGATAATTCTTAGTGCTTTCTATCAAATGTTTTGCATCAAAAAGAGGAAAATCAGCAGTAGAAATACTTTCTTTATTCCCTAACAAACTCCATAATTCTTCTGCAATATGGGGTGCATACGGAGAAACCAAAATTACTAACGGTTGCAATACTGCGCGTTTATTACATTTTAAAACAGTTAATTCGTTTACAGCGATCATAAAGGTAGAAACAGAAGTATTAAAAGAGAAGTTCTCGATATCCTCTTCAACTTTCTTAATGGTTTTGTGTAAAACCTTTAACTCATCTTTTGTTGCCTCTTCTTCTGAAATCTCAAATGTTTCTTCGTTAAAATACAGTTTCCATAGTTTCTTTAAGAACGAGGAAACTCCAGAAATACCCGAAGTACTCCAAGGTTTTGCCTGTTCTAAAGGGCCTAAAAACATTTCAAACAAACGCAATGCATCTGCGCCATATGCTGCACAAATAGCGTCAGGATTCACAACATTGTATTTAGACTTTGACATTTTCTCCACTTCACGTCCAGTTTTATAAACTCCGTCTTCTAAAATAAATTCAGCATTTTTATGATCAGCGTTCAAAGAATGATTCTTAAACGCTTCAATATCTAGTTCATCAGAGGAATTTACTAGAGAAACATCTGCATGCAAAGCTGACTTTACAATCATAATGCTATCCGCATCATTAGCATTTAAAAATCCTTTATCAATTATATGATTCTTTACAATCGTTTCAAATTCATTATCAGAATTAAAAAGGTTTTTAGAAACAAGTATTGCAGGAATTTTATTCATGATTGCTTCACTAGCGTGTGCCGTAAAACAATCTGATTTTATAAACGGCGTTGCTTTGTAAACAAAAGCAGAAGTCCCTAAAATCATTCCCTGATTAATCAGTTTTTTTGCAAACTCATCTACAGGAACAATTCCTTTATCAAACAAGAACTTTTGCCAAAAACGAGCATATAATAAATGCCCGGTTGCATGTTCTGAACCTCCAATATATAAATCTACTTCTTTCCAATATTCTAAAGATTCTTTACTTGCAAATTCGCCTGAATTTGCCGCGTCCATGTATCTGTTAAAATACCAAGAACTTCCTGCCCAACCAGGCATTGTATTTAATTCTAAAGGAAAAACTGTTTTGTTTTTCAACTTCTCATTAGACACTACTTTCTTTCCACGAGAATCCCAAGCCCATACTGTTGCATTTCCTAAAGGCGGTTTTCCATCTTCCGTTGGCAAGTATTTTTCAACTTCTGGCAACACAATTGGCAAATGTTTTACATCAATCATTTGTGGCATTCCGTCTTTATAATACACCGGAAAAGGTTCTCCCCAATAACGTTGTCTGCTAAAAACAGCATCACGCAAACGGTAGTTTATTTTTCCATAACCAAAACCACGTTTCTCCATTTCAAAAATGGATAATTTTAATGCTTTCTTATATTTTAATCCTGATAAAAAATCTGAGTTCGCGATTTTTGTTCCGTCTTTACCTGTATGTGCTTCTTCAGAGATATCGACGTCTTCAAAAATATTCGGAATCGGAATGTCAAAATGTTTTGCGAAATCAAAATCACGCTGATCTCCACAAGGAACAGCCATCACAGCTCCTGTTCCGTAATTTGCTAATACATAATCTCCAATCCAAATTTGTACTTTTTCACCAGAAAAAGGATGAATTGCATACGCACCTGTAAAAGCACCAGAAATGGTTTTTACATCTGCCATTCTATCGCGTTCTGACCTTTTAGCAGTTGCCTTTATGTAAGCTTCAACTTCTGCTTTTTGAGCATCTGTTGTTATTTTTGACACCAACTCATGTTCTGGAGCTAGCGTCATAAAGCTTACTCCGTAAATAGTATCTGGTCTTGTTGTGAAAACATCAATTTTATATTGATTTTCTTCTTTTGAAACCGTTTTATTTTCTATTTCCTTTTTATTTTTTTTTGGAAATTGAATTGCAGAATTAATCTTAGAAACAATTTTCAGAACGTTATCAGAGACTTCTTCGTTTGTAAAACGAATAACGTTAAATCCTTCTTTTGCAAAGTAAATAGTTCTCGCGGCTTCATCTTCTTTGCCGGAAAACTCAACAATTATATTTTTTGCTAAGCACACATAATCTACTAAAAATGCACCTATTGTATATTTTTTTCTAAATTTTGAAGCTCCTTTTTTATTTTTCAATTCATTCCAAAGCGTCATTTCTGCCTTTGATAAATTTTGACGTAATTCTTTTAAAGCTTCTAATTCTTTGTAAGATAATTTCACTTCAGAAGTAGTGCTTTCAAAATCTCCAGCAACTTTAAACGAAACCATTGCACCTTGACTTCTACCGATCCAATTAGTTTGAGAATCTTTTAAAGGTTGAGGCCAATCAATAGTATTTAAACCATCTAATAAACGCTGCGCATATGCAGAAATTCGCATAGACCATTGTGTCATTTTTTTACGAACAACAGGATGACCTCCACGTTCTGAAACGCCGTTTACAATTTCATCATTTGCTAGAACAGTTCCTAAACCAGGACACCAATTTACTTCAGTATCCGACAAAAATGTTAAACGATATTTTAATAAAATTTCTTCTTGTTCTTTTGTTGAAAAGGCATTCCATTCATCCGCAGAAAAAGAAATAATATCTTCATCACAAACCGCATTTATTGAAGTGTTTCCTGATTTTTTAAAGATGTTTTCTAAAGAAGAAACATCTTCTGCTTTGTCTGTTTCTTTATTATACCAAGAATTAAAGAGTTGGATAAAAATCCATTGTGTCCATTTATAATACTCAGGATTAGAAGTTCGTACCTCTCTACTCCAATCAAAAGAGAAGCCAATTTGATCTAATTGTCTTCGATAGGTTGTAATATTTTCTTCCGTTGTTTTTGCTGGATGCTGCCCAGTTTGAATTGCGTATTGTTCTGCTGGCAATCCAAAAGAATCATATCCTTGCGGATGCAAAACATTAAAACCTTTGTGGCGTTTGTAACGCGCATAAATATCACTTGCAATATACCCTAAAGGATGTCCTACATGTAAACCTGCTCCAGAAGGATAAGGAAACATATCTAGAACATAATATTTAGGTTTCTCAGATTCATTACTGGCTTTAAAAGTTTGGTTTTCTGACCAAAATTTTTGCCATTTCTTTTCTATATCTAGGTGATTATATTGCATTTGATTCTTTTATTAAAGTGTGCAAATTTACGCTTATTGTTTGGAAGTGAAAAACGTAAATACCTTAAATTAAAAAAGGCTTTCAAATTGATTTTGAAAGCCTTTTTTAATTATTTTAAATATTTTTTTTATAAACACTCCTCATAATTAGAACCACGTTTATAAAGTGTGGTATTTAACTCTCCATCTCGATGAAACTCTATAATATTAGAATCGCAAGAAACTTTAATTTCAAAAGTGTAAACATGACCAAAATGAAAATCCATAGTTAATAAACTCCCGTCAATTACGTAGTCTACAGTTCCAGGAATTGCCTCGTCAAAGAAAATATGATCTGTTCCATAATATGTGAAACGTTCTCCATTTGCAAAAGTATGCATAGTATTATGTTCAAAACCTTTTAAAAGCCATTCACTACTTTCAAGTAATAGTACTTTTTCTAGGATACTTAATTCTTTTTCAATTTCGTTTGATGAATCTTCACAACTTGAAAAAAATAATACACTAGATAATGTGAAGATTGTAAAAATTATTTTAATTAAGGACTTCATAATTTTTGATTTTTAAGTTTTTGCTAATTCTTCGCAAATAAATAACTATTTATAGTTTCTTCACCTAATAATATGACTGAAAAGGAAAAAAAAGCGTTAAAAAAGAAAAAAAGCTTTTAAAATAAATAATTTATGCTCCTAAAAATGCTCCACTAGCAGTAACACTTCTATCAATTTTACGCATTAAACCTTGTAATACTTTACCTGGCCCAACTTCAATAAACTCAGTTCCACCGTCAGCAATCATTGCTTGTATAGATTGCGTCCATCTAACAGGCGCCGTTAACTGAATCATTAAGTTTTTCTTGATCTCATCAGGGTTTGTAACCGCACTCGCCGTGACATTCTGATACACAGGACAAGAGGGATTACCAAATGCTGTTGCTTCAATTGCCGCTGCTAATTCTTCTCTTGCAGGTTCCATCATTGGTGAATGAAACGCGCCACCAACAGGTAATAACAAAGCTCTTCTAGCTCCTTTTTCAGTTAAAACCTCACATGCTTTTTCAATAGCTGAAATTTCACCAGAAATCACTAATTGACCAGGGCAATTGTAATTTGCCGCCACCACTACTCCTTCAATTTCGGCACATGTTTCTTCAACAATATTATCTGCTAAACCTAAAACAGCAGCCATGGCAGAAGGTACAACCTCACAGGCTTTTTGCATTGCCAAAGCACGTTTAGAGACCAATTTCAATCCATCTTCAAATGTTAAAACTCCATTTGCAACCAAAGCAGATAATTCTCCTAAAGAATGGCCTGCAACCATTTCAGGCTGAAAATCATCACCTAAAACCTTTGCTAAAATTACTGAATGTAAAAAAACTGCAGGTTGTGTAACTTTTGTTTCTTTTAGCTGTTCTGCTGTTCCTTCGAACATAATATCAGTAATTGAGAACCCTAAAATTTTATTTGCTTTTTCAAATAACTCTTGCGCTAAGGCAGATTTCTCGTACAAATCCAAACCCATTCCTGTAAATTGTGCTCCTTGCCCTGGAAAAATATATGCTTTCATAAAGTATTTATCTATGTAACTGTTTATTCATTTAATTTTGGACAAAAATAATAATTTTTATTTGAAGGTATTTACTACTTTATATGATATCTTTTTTGCTTCTCATCTCCAAATAAAATTGGTCAATTTTAATTACTTTATTGAAACTAAAGACAAAAAACAATACCCTTTCGAGCTTTTAAAAATTTTCAATTAACAAAGAGCTTTTTAGAAAGTGATAGAATATTTAGTAAATTCGTTCAATGAAAATTAAAGACAAACAATTAGCAGATAGCATCTATTTAATTCTAGCGGCATTATTTATTGCTTCTTTAGTGGCCTCTAATTTAATTTTTCAAAAATTCTTTTATTGGGAACCTTTTGGTTTATATCGTTTTGAAATTTCAGTAGGTATTTTGCCGTATCCAATTACGTTTCTAATCACAGATATTTTATCAGAGATCTACGGAAAGAAGAAAGCAAATCAAGTTGTTATTGCCGGTATTTTCGCATCTTTCTTTTCAATGCTAATCATTTTAATTGCAGATTTTGCTCCAGCAATAGACAATTCTCCAATTAACGATATTATTTTTCATCAAGTTTTTGGATTATCGCCTTTGGCTGTTTTTGCTTCGATGATAGCATATTTATGTGCGCAATTTATAGATATTAGAATTTTCCATTTTTGGAAAAAACTAACGCATGGTAAACATTTATGGTTGCGTAATAATTTTTCTACTTTTGCGTCGCAATTTATTGACACTTTTACAGTTCTTTTTTTATTATGCTCTTTTAAAATTTTGCCTTGGACCATTTTTGCAAGTTTACTAATAAGTGGCTTCCTTTTTAAAGTAATTATAGCAGCTTTGGATACTCCTATTTTATATGGATTTGTATTTCTTTTTAGAAAAAAATTCAACTTAAAAATTGGAGAGGAAATTTTGGAGTAATTTTTGTAATTAATATAAAATGGCTTCGTCTATATATTTAGAAAAAACAAAGAATGAAAAAAATAGGCTTATTATTTGTTACCATTTTATTTGTAGCACAAGTAAATGCACAAACATCAATTTTTAACGATTTACTGCATAAACATGTGACCGAAGAGGGAATTGTAGATTATAAATCTTTTAAGAAAGACGCCCTTAAGTTAGATAATTACATCTCTTATTTAGAGAGAACATCTCCAGAAAAATCATGGTCACAAGATCAACAAAAAGCTTTTTGGATTAATGCGTATAATGCATATACAATCAAACTCATTTTAGAAAGCCATCCTCTAAAAAGTATCATGGACATTAAACGAGAAGGACAAACTGCTTGGAAAATTCCTTTTGCTAAAATTGGTGGTAAAACATATACGCTAGACCATATTGAACACGAAATCCTACGTAAAACCTTATTTGATGCTAGAATTCATGTGGGAGTAAACTGTGCCTCAGGTTCTTGTCCTAAATTATCAAATATCGCTTTTACAGAGGATAACATTGATGCAGAATTAGAACGTTTAATGAAAGATTTTGTGAATGATTCTTCAAGAAATAAAATTTCTAACAAGAAAATTCAGATTTCTTCTATCTTTGATTGGTTTCAAGACGATTTTACAAAAAAAGGTTCCTTAATAAGTTATTTAAGTACGTATTCAGAAACAAAAATTAGTCCTAAAGCAAAAATTAGTTATTTAAAATATGACTGGACTTTAAACGGTAAATAAATATTATCTTTCCCTTTCAAATAAAATTTTATGTCTAAAAACTATTATGATGCTGCTGATTTAAGAAAATTCGGCAAAATTACAGAATGGAGCGAAGAGCTTGGAAACAAGTTTTTTGATTATTATGGAAAAGTATTTGAGGAAGGCGCTTTAACGGCCCGCGAAAAATCTTTAATTGCATTGGCTGTTGCGCATACAGAACAGTGTCCTTATTGCATAGACGCCTACACAAAAGATGGTTTACAGCGTGGAATTACAAAAGAGCAAATGATGGAGGCAATTCATGTTGGTGCTGCAATAAAAAGTGGCGCTACTTTAGTTCATGGAGTTCAAATGATGAATAAAGTTAATAAATTAGAAATGTAAGTAGTTTATACTTTTTAAAAAATACTTTTATTAGATAAGTGTTTCCTATATAATTCTAAATTTATCATACAGAATCATCTCAAAATTATCAACAGCTGAAAAAAGTTCAGCTCAACAAAATATATGGCTACAAAATCATTAAAAGCAAGAAATAACGACATTGCAAATACTTCTCGTCAAATGGAAATTCTTTCAGAAGGAATTTTTGCAAATGGAGAGTTACCCACTTTTGCTTCTAAAATTAAAGAAACAAATCAGTTTCCTTTGCGTCCTAAAAAATTAGAAGTTTTACAAATAAACTTAGGGTATATGTGCAACCAAGTTTGTGAACATTGCCATGTAGATGCGGGTCCTGATCGTAAAGAAATTATGACACTTGACACAATGCATCAATGTTTAGAAGTAATCAAAAAAACAGAAGCACATACTTTAGATTTAACAGGTGGAGCACCAGAAATGAATCCTAATTTTAGATGGTTCGTAGAAGAAGCATCCAAAGCAGGAATTAAAGATTTTATTGTTCGCTCTAACCTAACAATTATAAGGGCCAACAAAAAATATTATGATTTACCAGAATTTTTCAAAAAACACAATGTTCACATAGTTTCTTCGATGCCACATTGGACGAGGGGAAAAACAGATAAACAACGTGGCAATGGAGTTTTTGATAAATCCATAAAAGCATTACAAGAATTAAATGCTATTGGTTATGGAATAGAGGGATCAGATTTGAAATTAGATTTAGTGTACAATCCTTCAGGAGCATTTTTACCTGGAGACCAAATGGCATTAGAAAATGATTTCAAAAAAGCATTAAAAGCAGATTTTAATATCGCTTTTCATAGTTTATTTGCGATTACAAATTTACCAATTAGTAGGTTTTTAGATTATTTAATCGCATCAGAAAACTATGAAGATTATATGTATAATTTGGTAGAAGCTTATAACCCTTCTGCAGTAGAAAATGTAATGTGTACGAACACACTTTCTGTAAGTTGGGATGGAAATTTATATGACTGCGATTTTAATCAGATGTTAAATTTAAAGGTCGCTAGTGCAATAAAACACATTTCGGATTACAACGAAAAAATATTACAAGACAGAAATATTATTGTTAATCAACATTGTTATGGATGCACAGCAGGAGCTGGAAGTAGCTGTCAAGGAGTTGTTGCTTAATTTATTAGTAAAAAAATAATCACGAATCATTCATGAATTCGTATCAAAGAATAAAAAATATGAGTTATTTAGAAACCACACACAATGTATACAAAGAAGCTGCTTTAACACCAGATGTTGGTTTGTGCTGCACCACCAATCCTATCTGGGAATTACCAGGGCTAAAAATTCCACGAATTATGCAAGAAATGAACTACGGTTGTGGTTCTACGGTGCATGCAAGAGATTTAACCAACAATCCAAAAATGCTATATGTTGGTGTTGGTGGCGGAATGGAATTACTGCAATTTGCGTATTTCAACAGAAATAAAGGTGGTGTTATTGGTTTAGATGTTGTTGACGAAATGCTAGAAGCTTCTCATAAAAACTTTAAAATTGCTGAAGAACAAAATGAATGGTTTAAAAGTAATTTTGTTGATTTAAGAAAAGGGGATGCAATGGATTTACCTGTAGAAGATAATTCTATAGATGTTGCAGCTCAAAACTGTTTGTTCAATATTTTTAAATCGGATGATTTAAAGAAAGCAATTGCAGAAATGTACAGAGTTTTAAAACCTCATGGAAAACTAGTGATGAGCGATCCAACCTGTGAGCAACCTATGAATGACGAATTGCGAAATGACGCTCGTTTGCGTGCTTTATGTTTAAGCGGAAGTTTGTCAATTGCAGATTATGTAAAAGCATTAACTGATGCTGGATTTGGAACGATTGAAATAAGAGCCAGAAAACCCTACAGAATTTTAGATCCAAAGAATTATCCAACTGATGAGCTTATCTATATTGAA